>JAZNOB010000170.1:0-6147 GCA_045580565.1 Ruminococcus sp. | reverse complement strand
AAAACAGCACAAAACGTCATATATTTGGTGTGTTCAATCATTGAATTATAAGTTAGTGGCTGATATAATTAGAGTAACATATGAAATCTGGCTCATCTCAAAACTACAGGGAGGTATCATTATGAAGTTTAAACATATAATTTCCGCACTTACTGCCGGATGTCTGGCACTTGGATGTATAAGCACTGTTCCGGCTTCTGCAGCTAATTACACAAGAGCGTCTGTCCACGATCCGTCTATCGTAAAGCTGGAGGACGGAAGCTACTATATCATCGGTTCTCACCTTGGTGCAGCACGCTCATCCGACCTTGGCAACTGGACATCTGCTGCAAACTCAAATCTCGGTTCTACTGCCACAACATTCTTCAAAAACATATATACAGATCTTGCAGTGCCGGAAAAATGGTCCAATACAACTTCTGGTTATAATCTCGCCGGCAATATGTGGGCGCCTGACATTATAAAATAATGGCTCTCAACCAAAAGTTGGGGGGATTTTGACAATGTGCGGAGCACACCGACCAAGGCTCCCCTTAGTAAGGGGAGCTGTCACGCCTGCGGCGTGACTGAGGGGATTGTAAATACCCCAACATTTGATAGACAACCTATATAATAAGGATATGGGCAAATACTGTATGTACCTCAGTGTGAACGGTGCGGTCTGGAACTCATCTGTAGTTCTCTGTACAGCGGACAACATTGACGGACCCTATACATATCAGGGGACTATTGTATATTCCGGCTTTACCAACAAGTCGGTGAACAATGTCAATGATACAGATGTTCAGAGGGTTCTGGGAAGCAATCCGGATATCAGCCGATATCTGGGCAGTGACGGTTCATGGAATGCAGCATACGGCACAAATGCAATCGACCCTGCGGTTTTCTATGATGAAGAGGGCGACCTCTGGATGGTCTACGGCTCATGGTTCGGCGGACTATATATGCTGGAGCTGGATGAGCAGACAGGTCTGCGTGATTACAATGTCAAATACGATACCATCGCCAATGAGTCTGACGCCTATATGGGTATAAAGGCAGCAGGCGGCAATTATGCTTCCGGCGAAGGCCCGTACATCGAATATATGAAAGCTCCGGGCAGCAATAAGGGCTACTATTACCTGTTCGTTTCCTATGGCTTCTTCAACTCCAACGGCGGATATAATATGCGTATATTCCGCAGCGAATCGCCATCAGGCCCATACGTTGACCAGAACGGCAACAGTGCGAAATTTCCGAGAGGCGGCGACAATATCGGCGGCAGCATAGGCGAGCGTCTTATGAGTAATTACCAGTGGGACTGCAATGACCGCCCCTTCAAGGCACAGGGACACAATTCAGTGCTTATGGATGATGACGGCAAGCTCTTTGTCATTTATCACACTAAGTTTGATGACCCTTACGGCTTCCATGAGGTGCGTGTGCATCAGATGGTAATGAACGAGGATGGCTGGCCTACAGCAGCAGCATACGAATATACAGGTGAGACTCTTTCAGAAGCAGGACATACCATGGATGCAGTTACAGGTGAGTATGAGTTTATTTTCCATACTCTGAATCAGGCTTTTGTAAATGAACAGAGTGCGGATGTAGAGCGTTCCAAGGATATCGTGCTTAATGCTGATGGCTCTGTAACAGGTGATATTACCGGCACATGGACAATGCGTGACGGTTCACCGGAAATGACTCTTACCTATAACGGCGTGACATATAAGGGCAGCTTCCTTGTGCAGGCGGATGAATCCGCAGCTATGACGCAGAAAATGACCTTTACAGCAACAGGCAACAATACCTGCGTATGGGGCAGCAAGAAGTCGGAATACAAGGCGTCTGAGGATATTGTGGATCTTATTGATCCGGACAGCAGTCTTGTTTATGCTCCTGATTCAGCCGGAGGATACGGTGAAACGGTAAGACTTAGCGATACAAAGCTTATCAGTGGTGTATCATATACTATAACAAATAAGAACAGTGGAAAGGTTCTTGATCTGGACAGCGGCAATACCGATGACGGTACGAATATCCAGCAGTGGTCAGAGATTGGCGGCAGTGCGCAGGAATGGCGCATTACTGCTACTGAAAACGGTTATTGTAAAATAGTATCCATGGCAGATGAAAGCAAGTGCATTGCGTTAGCAGAAAATTCCGCTGAAAACGGACTGAATGCTGAGCTTCAGAAGTACACAGGTGCAGATAATCAGCAGTGGAAGCTTGTACAGAACGGCAGTCACTACGGAATCGTTTCAAAATGTTCAGGTGAGAAATCAGGTCTTGACGTATACGGCTGGTCTACAGAGGACGGCGGCAATATCAACCAGTGGGAATACTGGGGCGGCGACTGTCAGCTTTGGAGAATAGATCCGGTGCATCCCATGGTTCCCAGCGGAGATTATACTATCCGTAACCTTAACAGCGGTCTTTTTATTGCGGATAACGACGGAAACGCTGTACAGAGCAGCTCACAGGTATGGACATTTACCCGTCTGGAGGACGGAACGTATACAGTGCAGAACAAGGATGGCAAGGCTCTTACAGTAGAGAATGGTTCTTCTGAGGATGGAGCGAATATTTCACTTGCTGACTGCAGCGGAAGCGATGCACAGAAATTCACTCTCCAGTGCAGCAAGGATGGTTCATATACACTCCTTACAGTGGCGTCAGGCGGCATAAGATGTGCGGATGTATATGAGATAAGCCTTGATGACGGCGCAAATATCTGCCAGTGGGAATACTGGGGCGGCGACGGTCAGAAGTTTATTCTGGAGCCGGCAGCGGCAGAAAAGAAGGTTATCGGCGATGTAAATGCTGACGGTGTGTTCAGTATGCTGGACGCTGTTATGATGCAGAAGTATCTGGTCTGCGCTTCCGGTCTTACTGATGCTGAAGCCGGCGATGTCTGCACAGACGGAAGGCTCAATACGTTTGACCTTACAGTAATGAAGAAAATGCTCAGGAATAAATAAACTGAAAAAACAGAACTGATGCAGCTATTTAGGCTGCATCAGTTTTTTTGTTTGACAGAAAACGAAAAAACTGGTATCATAGTAGTACAGATGATTTGTACGGAGGTGATACCATGAATGCGATAGGCAGAATCGGTGTTATAATGCCCGAGATAACAGACCCTCTTGATTATGATCTGCTGAGAGGTGTGCATTCACAGGCAAAGGCACTGGGATATGACGTTCTGGTTTTTACAGGTATTTTCAATTCCCATATTGAGCTTCAGCAGGATGCGTATGTTTATGGTCTGGAGAATATTTATGAGCTGGTATGCAAGGGCAGGCTGGATGGTGTTCTTTATGCGGCTTCGTATTTTAATAACAAGCAGGTGTCGAAGCGTATTTATGAGTTTCTGAAGCAGACGGATACGCCTTGTCTGGTGCTTGGAGAGGAAAACGACTGTTTCCCGTATATTTTTCCGCCTGAACGTGAGAGCGTAAAGCTGATCACCCGTCATCTTATTGAGGATCATGGCTACAGAAAGCTGTACTGCATAACAGGCTTCAGGGATAACTATGAGTCTGAAGAACGTCTTGCCGGTTTCCTTGAAGCTGTTGCCGACGCAGGACTTACTGCGGATGAGAGCCATATTTTCTACGGCGGCTTCTGGCACGATATACCAATGCAGATCGCAGCTGATATTGCGAAGGGCAATATACCTAAGCCCGATGCTGTTGTGTGTGCAAGTGATGTTATGGCAGCTGCATTTTGTGCGGGGCTTGAGGAGAACGGTATTTCAGTTCCCGGTGATATTGCAGTAACAGGCTATGACGGAAGCTGGGTAGCTTACAGCAACAAGCCGCAGATAACTACCATATTCGGCAGAGAGTATCAGCTGGGTGCGGAAGCTATGATAAGGCTTTATGGCATGATGGACGGTGAAAAAGCTCCGGCTCTGGATTTCAGTCAGGGCATACGCTATGGTATAAGCTGCGGATGCGGACTTGGTGAGACCGCTGAGAAAAATGCAGTGGATACTTCTCTTACAGAGCATCTGAGGGATAAGGTGCAGCGGTATGTGGACAGAAAGATGATGCTTGCGTCAAACTTCATATACTATATGTCGGACTGCAGCTCAATGGAAGAGCTGATCGTAAGCGTTGATAAGCAGGGACACGTTCTCAGCAAATGGAAATGGATAGATATTTGTCTCTGTGAGGATTGGATGTTTGATTTCGAGAATCCCGGAACATTCCGTCAGCACGGCTTCTCAGACAGGATGTTTCTTGCTCTTTCAAAGCGTGCGCCGAAAAATGACAGGGATCAGTACTGCTTTTCTACAGACAAGCTTCTGCCTGCATTGCATGAGGAGCATGAACCGATGGTTTTTGTGTTTACCTCGCTGCATTGTGACCAGCAGATACTGGGTTATGTTGCGACTGCTTATGAAAGAGTGAACGACCTGAGTATTGACGAATATTACGTCAATTGGTGCAATGCGGTATCCAATGGACTCAATAATCTTCAACGGAAGCTGTATGCGGATTATATGAAGAAGCAGATAGCCGAGCTTTCTGTGCACGACCCGTCTACCGGTTTTTTCAATAAGAAGGGACTGCTTGATATGCTGCCCGAATTTGTAAGGGTATGCCGTCAGAGTCAGAAAAGCTATTCATTAGTCATGCTGTCAAATGTACCCAAGGAGGATGTTTCCTCTCAGCTGGTCATAGATGAATCGCTGCTTATTGCGAATGCCCTCAGAATATCGTCAAGGGACGGGGAGATATGTGCAAGAGCAGGAGACAATGTATTTGCCATACTACTGCCCTACAGGAACGAGGATATCGGCACAGAGCAGGAAGAAAAGCGCATTATCGAACTGGAGAGAAGTATCCAGCAGCTTCAGGGCGGTATTACAAATCCTCAGCTGCCTGAGTTTATTGTTGAGTCGGTCAGCATCCGCAATGAAAGCATCAGCAGCATAAGCTGCATTATTGAGGAAAAGCTGAAGATGATAACAGAGAAAGCTTCAGCGGCTGTCAACAGCTTCAACGATTACAAGAATCAGCTGTATCAGCTCAGAAGGGACATCTATCTGTCACCTCAGGAGGATTGGAGCATACCGGTCATACTGAATAAGATAGGCATAAGCCGCAGCCATTTCCAGCGTATGTATAAATCGCAGTTCAATGTAAGCTGTGTTGACGATGTCATTCAGGCAAGACTGGAAAAGGCACAGCAGCTTCTTGCGTATACAGATATGCGTATTCAGGAGATCGCTGAACAGTGCGGTTACGGCAACGAAAGTCATTTCATGAGACAATTCAAGGGTAAATATGGTATCACAGCAACTCAGTTCAGAAAGAACCGAAGCTGAAGGATACCGGAATGTAATAAGGGCTGCTGCGGCGGCCTTTTTGTAATATGACATTTGGGCTGATATGTCAGATTTATGAATCAAAACTGCATTTACTTTTGTTAAAAAAATTAGTATTATTTAATCAGAGAGAACCGGAAGCTCCGGTTATAAACGTGATTATTTTAAGGGAAAAGGTGAGTGCTATGAAAAAGATCAGACGGGTTGCAGCTTTTCTTTCAGCTGTAATGATAAGTGCGGCGGCGGTGCCTGTAACGATGGCAGAAACTGAAGTATCAGCAGCTGCGGCAAATGTTGTAGAATATCTTGACAGGGGTATAAGCGCAATAAATACTGGCTCGGGTATGATGGTAAGCTGGAGATTTCTTGCAAGCGACACGGACAATACTGTGTTCAAGCTCTATCGTGACAACAGTCTTATCTACACCAGTGACGCCGGCATGGCGACAAGCTATCTTGATAAAGGCGGAAATGCTTCCTCATCATATCGTGTGGAAACAATATCCGGCGGCAAGGTGGTTTCATCCGATGAATGCAGCTATGTATCAGGCAAGAACTACTTTGATATTCCTATGGATGTGCCGAAGGGCGGCTCTGGTTACACATATTCACCAAACGACTGTTCTACAGGTGATGTTGACGAAGTCGGATCGTAGCCATGTCGTTCTGTGAGCCAAGGAGTTGTGTGATGAAATTGTCTTCCTAAGACCGCTTGGCCTCCGACTTTGTATCAGGCAAGAACTACTTTGATATTCCTATGGATGTGCCGAAGGGCGGCTCTGGTTACACATATTCACCAAACGACTGTTCTACAGGTGATGTTGACG
>JAZNOB010000169.1:0-9971 GCA_045580565.1 Ruminococcus sp. | reverse complement strand
GTAGGCGAGCCGCTGAAGGGCGATGTGAACCTTGACGGCAAGGTGGATATTACAGATGCTTCTCTCGTTCTTGCATACTATGCAAATTCTGGTGCAGGTCTTGATTTTGCATTCAGTGAGGATGATGCTCAGAACCAGCTTATGACATCTCTTGCGGATGTTGACGAGGACGGCGCTATTTCCATTACAGACGCATCGTATATCCTGACATATTACGCTTATACCGGAGCAGGGCTTCCTGCTGACTGGGAAAGCATCATAGCGTAAAAAAACTGCCGCTTCGTAATTGAAGCGGCAGCTTTGCATTATAAATCAGAACGTACCATAGGTAACAGTCTCGTCAATAGGCTTGCGCATATTTTCAGCGTCATGGCGGTCAGGAGACTTGTAGAGAGCGTCAGGAGCAGCATAGCCAACGAGGAGAACATTTACCGGAACGTAATTTTCAGGAATATTGAAATTTGCACGGATGATCTCCGGCTTGAAGCGGCACATCCACAGCGTACCCAGACCCTGTTCAGTTGCAGCAAGTATCATGTGGTCAGTAACGATGGTTGCATCTATCTCGTGGATGTTGTGTCCGTCGTACTTGCGTGTCCATGAGCATTCCGGTTCAACGCATATGATAATAGCGCAGGGTGCATTATAGAGACCGGGGATACCAGCGGCTTCAGCCATTTTCTCCATGCCCTCCGGTGTGTTTACAACGAGAATCCTCTGAGGCTGTGCATTTACGCCAGTAGGTGCAACACGTCCGCATTCCAGAATGTAGTCAAGCTTTTCCTGTTCTACCGGCTTCGGCAGATAGCCTCTTACAGAGTATCTTTTCTTAGCAAGCTCTAAAAAGTTCATAGTATCGTCCTTTCTGCCGCATGGATGGGGATGCGGTCTGCAGATATAAAAACAGACTGCGGAGAAGCAGCCTGTTTTTGTATGAAAATTTTTATGATGAGAGATAATCTGACAAAGCTGTATTCCGGAACCCATGCACCTCATCCGAAATACCTCACACTTTATCCTAATGTACATTATACACTTTTTTCTGCATAAAATCAAGAGGTAAGAAAGAGAAAAAACGGCGGTGAATTTATGCAGTTTGCATAGTTCAGAATCTGGATTATGTAAATTCGGTATGTTGACATAGTGTATAATGCGTTGTATAATATAATCAAATGATGAATCAGACTATTTATGGGCGCTGATACGGTCTGTTGCTTTGACTAAAGTCTTTTTTTGACTTTTTTTCAAAAAGGGCTTGACAAGCTCTGAAAAATAGTGTATAATATAAAAGCTGGTTTAAGGAAAGTATATCAGCTTTTATAAACATGGAGAGATGTCCGAGTGGTTTAAGGAGCTGGTCTTGAAAACCAGTGATCCCGCAAGGGACCGTGGGTTCGAATCCCACTCTCTCCGCCATATATTTTGCAGAAATACCCAAGTGGTGAAGGGGCTCCCCTGCTAAGGGAGTAGGTCGGGAAACCGGCGCGAGGGTTCAAATCCCTCTTTCTGCGCCATGAAAAACACGCATTTATTTGCGTGTTTTTTCGTTTATACAGATATGAAAGGAATTAGATCCATGAAAGCACTCATCACAGGAGCGACCTCAGGAATAGGCAGAGATATGGCGGTACTCCTTGCCCATAATGGCTGGGAGCTGATACTTACAGGACGCAATAAGAATGAACTGGACTTTCTGAAAGAGAAGCTTCCCGCAAATGTTGAAACCATTGCTCTTGACCTTGCAGAGGATAGTGCACCATTCAGGCTGTACGGCTTTTGCAGAGGCAAAAATATCGACCTGCTCGTAAATAATGCCGGCTTCGGCGCATACGGAAGATTCTCAGATGTAAGCCTTGATACAGAGCTTGAAATGGTCTCCGTAAATGTCAGGGCGGTGCATATCCTTACAAAGCTTTTTCTTGGTGATTTCCGCAGAAGAAACAGCGGCAGGATTCTTAACGTAGCATCATGTGCAGGTCTGATGACAGGGCCTCTTATGTCAACCTATTATGCAACCAAGAACTACGTCACAAAGCTTTCTCTTGCCATTGCCGAGGAACTCCGCCGAGAGGGAAGTGACGTTACAATAAGCGTACTGTGCCCCGGTCCTGTTAAGACACGCTTCAACGAAAGAGCCGGTGCAGACTTCCGTCCGTCAAAGGTGAGCAGCAGAGCTGTGGCAAAGTATGCCCTCGAACAGACTCTTGACGGCAAAAAGTTTATAATTCCCGGAAACGGCATGAAGCTTGCTCTCTTTGCAGCGAGACTTGTACCCCATGAGCTTCTGCCGGCATTCGTTTACGAGATACAGAGCCGAAGAGGCAAATAGAATATCATCCTGAAGCAGGCTGTTTATCCGGTCTGCTTTTTGAATATTTGTTGCGATATAAGGAATAATATAAAAAAATATTGACTTTGTTCAAGCCTCTTGACAAACGTAGGTAAATCATGCTATAATGTAATTGCAAATTATTATCAATAGTACGATTCCGGAAAGTGAGGCAATATGCAGACTGAAGTTAAAAATCGCAATACGCTGCAGCGCAGGATAGTGCTGGATACTGTGCGTAATATGACGAATCATCCGGATGCTGACATGATATATGAGAAGATATCCGCAGATCATCCGCTGGTAAGCAAGGCGACGGTTTACCGCAATCTGAAGCTTCTGGCTAAGCAGGGTCAGATCCTTCATATTCCTATTCCCGACGGTGCAGACTGTTTTGATTTTAACTGCCTGCCTCATTATCATGTAAAGTGCAGAGGCTGCGGAGGAGTGTTTGATGTGGATATGCCATATCAGGATAACATATGCAGCAAAATCGTAAATACAAGAGGCTTTGAGATAGAGTCTCACCAAATCGTATTCAGCGGGCTGTGTCCCGACTGCAAATAAGACTTATAATATTAACGGAGGAACTTATTATGGAACTTAAAGGATCAAGAACCGAAGCTAATCTGCAGACAGCATTTGCTGGCGAATCTCAGGCAAGAAACAAGTATACCTACTTTGCATCCAAGGCAAAGAAGGAGGGCTATGTACAGATAGCAAAGCTGTTTGAGGAAACTGCAAATAACGAGAAGGAGCATGCTAAGATCTGGTTCAAGCTGCTGTACGGTGCTGATATGCGTACAACTGCTGAGAATCTGGCTGAGGCTGCTGCTGGCGAGAACTACGAGTGGACAGATATGTATGCAACCTTCGCAAAGGAAGCAAAGGAAGAGGGCTTTGACCACATTGCGTTCCTGTTTGAAGAAGTTGCCAAGATCGAAAAGGCTCACGAGGAGCGTTACCGCAAGCTGCTGGCAAATGTAGAGGGCGGACTGGTATTCTCTAAGGATGGCGACACTATCTGGGAATGCGCTAACTGCGGTCATATCGTTATCGGTAAGCAGGCTCCTGAGGTATGTCCTGTATGCAATCATCCTCAGGCATATTTCATGGTAAAGGCAGAGAATTACTAATATGGATCTGAAACGCATATGGCAGCACGGAAAGGTTCGTGCTTTAAGATGCCTTATCCACTGTGCGTCACATCTGCGTTTGTTCATGCGTTGGCTGTTACTGTCCCTGATAGCAGGTCTTGCTATCGGGGGCATAGGCAGCCTTTTTGCGTTGTGTATGACAGAGGCTGTGGAGCTTCGTGCAGAGCATCCGTGGATAATGTTTTTGCTGCCTTTGGGTGGTATAGTCATAGTTCTTCTCTATCGTCTTTTTAAGTATCAGAATGACAGGGGAACTAATATGGTGCTGGCTTCCATCCATGCAGAGGGTGAGATTCCTGCGAAAATGGCGCCTATGATATTCATATCAACTGTAATTACCCATCTGGTAGGAGGCAGCGCAGGACGTGAGGGCGCAGCTCTCCAGATAGGCGGAAGCCTTGGCGCAGTTATGGGGCGTGCTCTGAAAATGAGCGATATTGACCGGCGTGTTCTTGTTATGTGCGGTATGAGCGCAGTTTTCTCCGCAGGATTCGGTACGCCTCTTGCAGCGGCTATATTTGCTATGGAGGTAGGCAGTGTAGGCGTAATGTACTATGCGGCTCTTGTACCATGTGTTATATCCTCTGTGACAGCATGGCAGCTTGCAGTTTTTGCAGGAGTGGAGCACGACAATTTTGCGCTGGCAGTATTTCCGGAGCTGAGTATTGCCGGATGCGGCTGGATCGTGCTGCTGGGTATTCTTTGTGCGGCGGTAAGTGTTATATTCTGCATGACGCTGCATAAGGTCAATGACCTGCTGAAACGCTGGATGAAAAATCCATACATACGTATTGCAGCAGCAGGTGTATTTCTTATAGCGGTAAGCCTTATTCTTGGCAATCAGGATTTTCTTGGTGCAGGTGTGCCTATGATAGAGCGTGCACTTGAGGGTGACACTGAGTGGTATGCGTTTATCCTGAAGATACTGCTTACAGCGATTACCATTGAAGCAGGATTCAAGGGCGGCGAGATCGTTCCGTCGTTCTTTATCGGAGCGACATTCGGCTGTCTCTTCGGACAGATAACCGGATTTTCGCCGGAGCTTTGTGCAGCGGTAGGCATGGTTGCTATATTCTGCGGTGTTACCAACTGTCCTATAACAAGTCTGCTTATAGGCTTTGAAATGTTCGGATTTCAGCAGCCGGCTTATCTGATAATTGGTATTGCGGTAAGCTATATGCTCTCCGGATACTATGGTCTGTACCGAGATCAGAGGATAGTATATTCCAAATATGAGCCGAGATATATCAATCGGCATACGAGAAGCTGATATGAAAAAACATCCGTTCTGCGTGGCAGGACGGATGTTTCTGTATGTATTACTAAGGTATGAGCAGACTGCCTATACCATCGCGGCTATCTGAGATAGTATCTATTATCTTGATATTACTGATATAACTGCAGGCTTTTTCGTATGATACCGATGAGCCTTTTATTGAGCAGGTATAAACCCATGCCGATTCGTCATACGGACCCGAGAAGATGGTTGGATTTTCCATGTATATGCTGACTATGCTCTGTCCTGAATACCGTTCTACGCTTTGTGAACCATGATTACCGCTGGCTCCTTTGCACAGTAAAGCAAGATATGTTCCGCCGGTATTATAGTCGTGTACCATAGCGTAGTCATAATGTGCAGTTGGTCCCGGTTGGCCGTAATAGTCACTATGATAGTCACCGTCATATACACGGTAGAAAACAGGGAAAGCGCTGGAAGAGTCCACCATGTACTTGCCAACAGTCTCATTTGTGCCGTCGCTGTCAATATCACAGTAGAAGGACTCCATCAGCCATCCGGTTCCCAGACCTGATGTTGCAGAATCCGGCAGCTCCGGCATTTCTTCGGTTGTATCGCAGACAGAACATTTTCTCGGCTTACCGTAGTTTATTATCACCCAATCATGCCCAGCAGCCTCACCCTTAGTCTTATCACATCTTCTGCAGGTCTGCGGCTTAGTACAAGTTGCATCCTTCCAGTCGTGACCCAGCTTTTTACCCTCAGTCTCACCGCAGCCGGTGCAGGTCTTAGGCTCAGTGCAGGTTGCCAGCTCCCAGTGATGTCTGCCGGTTCCTCGTGTGTCTTCACACCTTTTGCAGGTTATAGGCGTTGTGCAGGTGGAATCTGCCCAGTCATGCCCAAGTGCTTTGCCGGAAATCTCACCGCAAACAGAACAAGTCTCAGGTTCAGTGCAGGTGGCATCCAGCCAGTCGTGCCCGAAAGCCTTTTCAACAGTTTCACCGCAGACTGTGCAAACAGCGTCCTCGGTGCAGGTTGCAGGGTCGTTTTTGTGTCCGAGAGGTGTATTCTGAGTTCTGTCACAAATACTGCATATCTCCGGCTGAGTACAGGTTGCTGCTGACCACTTATGTATGCATAGAACGTGTGTCAGGAACAGAATGACTATGACTGCCGCAAGGACAAGCAGTCCGGCACCGCCTATGATAAGCCATTTTTTACGGTTTTTCGGCTTTTCCGGTGCAGATGACGGCTCCGGAGTATCTGCCGGCTCAGCTTCAGGCTTATCAGGATTCTGCTGATTTTCCTTGATTTCGGTTTCTGGGGTGTTCTGGTTTTCCATGTTGTACCTCCTGTACCTCCAACAATTTTTTGTGATATACTTATTCTAACACACAAGAGGGATTTTGTATAGACTCACAAATCCCATCACTAACGATGTCATTTCCGCTTGCATCTGCTTATACAAAAAAGCTGCCGCACGATTTACCGTGCAGCAGCTTTTTTACATTTACTGATTATTCGTCATCTTCAGAAGCCAGCTTAGTACCGCACTTGCCGCAGAATTCGAATGTATACTTTTCATCGAACTTTGTGCCGCAGCTGCTGCATACACGAACGCCCTTGAGAGCCTGAAGCTCGGACTTCATGCTGTTGATTCTTCTCTTTCTGTCGTCGATGTCTGCGCAGAGATTAGTCAGATCAGCCTTCGGGTTAGCATAATACTGCTTACCGATCTCCAGCATAACCTCCTGGATTCTCTCCTGCTCATACATGATCTTCTTCTTCAGATTACCTGTGTCAGACGCAGCCTTGGACATATCAGTAACGCCCTTGGTAGCACCGGACAGCTTGTCAAAAATACCTGCCATAGTGATAGCTCCTCCAAAATAAATATACTATCTAAATTATACAGCTTTTTATGTTTGTTGTCAAGTCTTTTTATCTGACTTACTTTTCCACAGGTTCAAAGCGGATGCGGATATCGGGAAGCGCATTCAGTGTGGTATAGGAATTGTAAAGACCATCCTCGATGGACAGGTCGTTTTCGCCGCTTGCAGGCGGTGCAAAGATCTTCAGGGTCATATCGCAGGCACCTGTGAGAGGCTTTTCAAAGAATGCAGCCATAAGGTCAATGGTTCTTGCGTGGGGTGCTTTATAGAACCACTTACCGTTAATTTCCATCATCAGGTTGGAGTCATCCCCGAATGTAACCTCGCAGAATGTGGGGTTCTTTTCGAAGTGCAGCGGAATAGCAATGCCCTCAGCGTCCTCGGAGTTGCCCCAGCGCAGTGTCAGCGGAAGCTGAACCTCCTCGCCCTGAGTCATGGAAGGCTTGAACCAGTCGTCGTGGATGATCTCCTTATATGTATCCATAACAGGCTGTGCAATACCAACATTGGGATTGTTCGGGTCTTCGATTTCAAGACCGAGTCTGCCTCTGTCACGGAACTGATAGAATGTGAAACCGCTGAACCAGTCAGCATTTTCAGCCTTCAGCATATCGCAGAAGTCACGAACCATCATAGCCTGTTCGTAAGGTCCTGTAACGTCGCCGTCAGCGTTGAATTCAGACATGACCATAGGCTTTGCAGCGCCGCCGTTCAGGTAGCAGTAACGCTCGAAGCTTCTCTTTGTAAGGTTGTATGTACCCTCAACTGTACCTCTGCTGTGAGAATTTCCGCCATGCTCTGCAACGTCATAAGGCCAGCCCCAGTGGAGAGCCATATACTTGTCAACAGACCAGATGTCAGCCTCCGGAATAGTCTGTGCAAATTCTGCTTCCTTCTCCATCTCTTCCTTTTCAGGATGCTCGATACCGCCGATGCAGATGATGGTCTTTACATTAGGTGCGTTTTCCTTGATAATGCGGCTTGCACGTACAAAGAAATCTGCAACCTCCTGATATGAGCATCTCTTGTTGAAGGAGAACCAGTTGCCGGTTGCTTCGTGATTGATACGGAGGAATACTCTTCCGAAAGGACGAAGATCCTTTGCAATGGCAGCAAGATGCTCGTCTGTAACATTGGGGTCTATAGTCAGCGTCAGAGTAACGTCCTGACCGTGAGCACGGATCTCACGCATATATGTGAAAGGCTCGTCATCTGTTGTTCCGCCGATACCGCCCTTGTAGGTGAAATAGTCGTCATAAGGGAAGTCCCACGCAAATTTTACGTCAGGGCTTGCGTGAACAACGCTTGCTCTGCCCGGCCAGCCAGCGTCCAGCGGATAGTAGCAATACATAAGGCTGATGCTTCTGTGAGGTCTGCCCATTTTTGCGAGGATGTAGTCCTGATCTACATATTCGCCTCTTTCACTGCCGTCGCCAAGGTCTACTGCACACTTTGCAGCGCCCATATGCAGCTTATAAATCTTTTCCATTATAAAAACTCCTTCTTCATTTCATTTTCCTTATATTGTGCCATATCAGCACTGCTCATATTGTACCAGATAATTTTCACAGTGTCAATCGTTTTCCGGTAAATCGGGAAATAAGAATTGACAAAAGAGCTTTTGCGTGATATTATTATAGTACAGGTCTGCGAAATGGGGCGGCACGGCTGCCTGTATGATGAAAAATTCGTGAGAATCTGAAAAAATTTCAAAAAAGCTATAGACTTAAAGAAGATTTTATAGTATAATAAGTAGGTATCTGAAAAATTACTTGGAGGTAATGACAAATGGCAAATTTCAAGAAGATCGCAGCCGGCGCTGCAGCTCTGGCGATGCTGGGTTCAATGGCGGCTTGCGGAAGCAATACAGCTTATGCGTTTACAATTGACGGTGAGCAGGTTAAGGCAGGCGTATATATCTATTATTCCTATCTGGCATATAACGACGCTGTAACAACGATTACCGAGCAGAATTCTGAGCTTGATGTAACTGATGACGAGGTTGTAAAGGAACAGAAGATCGACGGTAAGGACGCTCTTACATGGATTCAGGACAAGGCAAAGACCTATTGTCAGGAGCACGTTGCAGTAAACAAGGAATTTGATGAGGCTGGTCTTGCACTGACAGGCGATGAGATCGCTGATATTGACAGCTCTATGGAGTCTTTCTGGGCGGAAAACGAGGAGGCTTATGAGAAGAATGGTATCTCCGAGGCTTCCGTTCGTGAAGTAATGGAGTATACATACAAGGCAAGCAATCTGTTCCTGCACTACTATAATATAGACGGTGTAGAGGGTGTTACCGAGGAAGAAGTACACGACTATTATGTAGATAATAACGCACGTGTACAGTATGTGGCATTCAACCTTGTAGACGGTACAGGTGCTGAGCTTGACGCTGACGGCAAGGCTGAGATGGAGAAGATGGTCGAGGATTATCTTTCAGCTGTAGAAAAGCTCAGCGATGAGGATAAGATCGGCGAAAAGATGGATGAGATCAAGGAAGAATACAAGGCTTATGTAACATCAGTTTCCGAGGAAGCTGTCGCAGAAGCGGCTGGCGAGGACGGCGAAGCTGCTGCAACTACAACAACAGAAGCAACAACTACAGCTGAAGGTGAAACTACTACAACAACTACAACTGTACCGTATCTGAATGAGTCTATCATTGCAAGAGCGACTACTGATGAGGATACAACAGAAGAGGATATTACATATTCTCCGTCCAAGACTGTACACGACTATGTTTTCGAAGAAGCAGAATTCAACAAGCCTGCTATGATCTTCGACGAGGAGAATAATGTGTACTATCTGATCGTACGCTATGATATCGAGGAGCGTATGAATGAGGACGATCTGTGGTATGACGCTCAGAAGGAGAGCGCAGTATCCAAGATGTTCAGCGACGCTTTCCAGGACAAGCTGGATGAATGGTGCGCAGCACAGGCTGTCGAGACAAATGGTGCGGCGATAAAGCGTTATGATCCGTTTGAGATTGATTTTAGTGTTGAAGAAAAGTAATTGACAAAGAGACTGGGGATTGCCTCAGCCTCTTTTCTTTATCAGATGACGTTAACTGGATTTTGCATTTGTGCATCATCACCACAAAAAGAGAAAAATTATTGACACAGTTTGGCTTGACAAGAGTGAAAAGGTGTGGTATAATAATAAAGCTGTCGAACGAGAGAGCGAGTAAAAAAGAAGAGTGAAGAGAACGGAAAGCGGTTTGAGTTCACAATTTGTTTACTTGACAAAACAACGAGTTTATGATATAATAAACGAGTTGTCGCTCAGCGAAAAAAGAGCTGAGAGTTAAGACAGCGGGTAAAATGGTATCTTGAAAATTGAACAATGCA
>JAZNOB010000168.1:0-9553 GCA_045580565.1 Ruminococcus sp. | reverse complement strand
AGGGGAGGCTTTCGTGGTGTGCCTTCGGAATATATAAACTACAATTTACAACGCTGCCAAAATAAAACAAAAAAGCCGGACCAGCATTAACTGCTGGTTCGGCCTTACTGTTATTTACTCTGAAGCTCTCTCTTCAGCAGTACAAGGTCAAATATGTTAATGGTATTGCCCGAATCCATGTCTCCTGCATGAGTATCAATATCCTCATCAAGCCCCAGAAGCCACCTGTTCAGTACCACTGCGTCCAGAACACTTACCCTGCCGTCACGGTTTATATCTCCCTTTACAGAGACAGATTCAAGAAGTTCAAGAGTATAGCCGCTGTCTGAGAGAAGCTCTTCCGCAGTGCTTCCCTTGTAAACTATAAGCTTAGTGCCCGAATAGAATGTGTTTCCGCCTATCTCCGTGACAGTCGCAGGTATAGTCACATCTGTAACAGCTGTATTCGAGCCAAAGGCATTTGCGCCGACTCTTGTTACAGTGTAGGTCTTACCATCTGACACAACATACGCCGGAAGAATGATACTGCCATTACCGCCAAAGCCGCTGTTGTTTTCCCATGCTCCGCCGTCGCCCACTGATGCGGTCATTGTTTCCTCGTCAAGTACATAGCGCACGACCCGACTGTCCGCACCGTTCACAAGCTCCTCACTTCTTGCGTTTAGATTCGTTGCCTCTCTGTCAAGCTCATAGTAAGGATACAGGTGAAGCTCGCCTGCTGCGATAAAGTCCTCGTTTATGATGAAGGTCTTGTCGCCCTCTCTTGTGGTGAAGCCGAGGAATCTGTATACATTGCCCTTTTCGTCAGTATACTGTGAATCCGGCTGATTTTCAAGAAGGGAAAGCGCAGATACAGCCGCAGTATTGGTTATACTCTGGGAAAGCTTGTTCTCAAATGCGGCTTCCTCAGAATATGAAACATCACCATCGGCAAGGTGGAAGGTCACATTATATCCGGCATATCCGCCCTCAATAAAGGCGACTGGCGTAATGGTAACGCCTGTATTTCCGCCAAGCTCTGTGTATGTATCCGCACTCCAGTAGTTGCGGCTGTCGTTGATATTCAGAGCTGTAAGCTTTGATACGCCTGCCGTTGCGGAGGTGCAGTTGAACACGCATCCGTAGAAAGGAATGTACATTGCATAGTAACCGTCCTCGGTAAGCTGATGGTTTCTGGTGTTGATACCGTAGGTAGTATATGCGCTGCCGTAGCCTGAACCATCAACGGTAAATGCCGCATACCAGTTGCCCAGCTGCATAGGCTCAGTTATACCGGAAGCCTTATAGAGGAATGTGAATCCGTAAAGACCGTCATTCTCAAATTCATAAGACTGGTCAAGAAATACTGCCTGTGTTTCCTCGTCAATAGGAATCGCACCAGTATCGGGATAATATCCTGCGGGACGTGAATCCTCAGCAGGTATCTTTTCAGCGTCTGCCTCGCCGGAAACGGTAAAGCTGCCCATGTAGTTTGCCTTCAGCTCCTCGTCAAACTGAAGCTCCTCATTGGCAAATTTCGTCGCATAAAGGGTATCATCCCCAGCGTCAGCATTCATTTCAGATATGCGGAGATACACCTCCCACTGACCGCCCGGCATTGTCTCCGGAAGCATGAGACTCAGGCTTTCATTATTAAGAGTCGCCGAAGCCCAGTTTCTCGGGTTGATGTCGGTAGTATATGTATAGACAATATCGCCGTTTGTGAGTATGACCTCGGCTTCCTTATCCTTGGGAGTTTCGGAGAAGCCTGTATTTTCAACAGAAAATTCCATGTTGAAAGTACCGCCGGCTTCTGCCTTTTCAGTCAATGCACTCTTTCGGAGAACGAACCTGTAGCCAAGATGGGCACGCATAAACTGCCATACGTTCTGACCGTAGAATGCACTGTTATCGCAGGAAACACCAAGCTTTGAATCCAGAGTCTCATCAAAAACGAAATCATCATAGCCCATCCACTTCCAGCTTGCCTTGCAGGTGCCGTCCTCGTTCTGTTCTATCGTTCCGCCGTAATCGTAATATCCAAGACCAGCCGCCTCATAAAGTGCGTCGATTGCATCAAGGCGCTCCTGAGCCTCAGCCTGAGTTGCATACTGAGAGCTTACGGTTCGTGTTTTGTATATATTGCAGTTTATACGCAGAAGATTCGTGTAGTACATCTCCGGAAGAGCATTCTCCGGCTGCCATGTGGTATATTTGAGTCTCCATTCATCATTGCCTGAAAACTCGCCGCCGTAGCTGGGCGCATCATGAAGCCATGCAGTCTCACCAGTACGGTTTGAGTATGTACCAAGGTCTGAATCCGAACCCATATAGCCGTCGTTGTAAAGTCCCACTCGTGCAGCCTGTGCTGCAAGGGCTTCATCCTCAATGGTAAAGCTCATGTCAGCTGCTGTAGTTTCGATTCCGCAATAGTCCTTCAGCCACTGGCGCATGATATTGGGCGTTCTTACAACAAGAGGAATTGACAATGGCGTGATTTCCATAAATGCGTCAAGAAGCTGTGCCTTATGCTCAAGAGAGGTATATTTTCCTCCCCACTGCTCGCCCCAGCAGCCTACAAAGCCTGTTTCTATAAATGATATACACTCCTCATATTCAGTGAGAAGTCCGCTTTCGCCTATCTGATGGACATGGCGCAGTACCTGTTCAAAGGTTTCAGGCTCAGGCTTTTCTATGCCGTTGTCGTCATATCTGAAGCGAATGCCTACAGTTGCGCCGTTCTGCTTTGCACTTTTAAGAGTCCCCTCAAGGCTTTCAAAGAATGCCTCGTCGAAGTCATAGTCTGTGCCGCTGTCATTCATCGCACTGGAATAGCCGCCTATGCCGATAAGAAGCAGGGTGTACCTCTCCACCTTTGTAGTCCAGTTTTTTCCTGGTTCAGCACGTATCCACGAAGTCCCAGTATAGCCGCTGTCGCATGAACCAAGGTCATATTCCACCGATTCACTATAGTTTATATCAGCCGTTTTAAGCCCATCAGCTGCATCCGCCGGAATCACCGGCAGCATACTGCAAAGACTGCACAAGGCAATTGAAGCGCTGAGCGTCCTTGTCAGGACTGTCCGCTTAGTCATATAACCTCTCCTTTCATCAGCACAAGGTCATATATATTTACAGAGCCGTCACCGTTCATATCGCCGTTAGCCATAGAACCAAGAGAGCCTGCGCAGACAAGATGCTTCTGCACGGCAACGATATCCGCAATACTGAGCTTTCCGTCAAGATTAACATCGCCCCTGACCACCGGCTCAACATAGGATTCATCACAGTAAACATTCTCGTACATAGTCTCCGCCCAGATAACACGCATCTCAGCATAGCCCTCGGAGCTTGGGTGCACACCGTCGCCGCTGAGCATATCGGGATTTTCACGGAAGTATGCGTCAAAGTCAGGGCCTTTCACTACCTCCGGATACTCCCCGTAGATCTTCTGCACCATTGCATTGTAATCATCAAGGTATGTATTTACGCCTGCCTCTGTGGCATAGGGAATAGTTGGCAGCACCGGAACCTTTCCGGCAGCGATGACTGCTTCTATCATATAGACTGTGTTCTCATAATATCTCTCCGCACCGGTCTGGTTACCCCATGCGTCGTTTGTACCGTATGCAATGCTTACATATCTTCCGGGATATGTTGACAGCCAGCGGTCGATGTTGTTTCTGCCGTCAGTGCTTGTAATACCGCCTATGCCGCCGTTTTCCTGCACGGGAAAGTAGTTTTCATCCAGCTGATTCACATGGGTTGCAAAGCCTGTGCCGTAGCAGTTATTCATACCTCCGGCAGTAATTGAATCGCCGAAGAAAATCCAGCTGTCAGAAACGCCGCCGGATACATCGTGGATGTCAAAGTTGACGCTTGCAGTGCCGCCGGATTTTCCGTCAGCGCCCTCGATGCTGAGCCTTATCCAGTTATATCCCTCAAAATCAACGATATGCTGTCTTGAACCGAGGGTGTTCCCCTCAACAGTCTCCACTGTTACCCAGCCGTCAAGGGGATATGCGCCGCCATCAGCAGCATTCACCTCAATGGTATAATCAGAAGGCTCCATGTTTCTGTAGCCATAGCTGCCGATAAGGTCATATGCGCTTGTATTGTACCAAACTGCGTCAATAGTCTTTCTGTTTTCCTCTGGTACTCCGGACAGGTCATAGGCAATATAGTCAGGCGTCTGAGCGTTCCAGAAGGAGAAATAATGCTCGTCATTTGCCGAAGTCGCCTGACCGCTGCCTACTGTATATACAGGGCAGTTACGGCTGATGACCGGATTCGCCTTAACCTCCGCAGACGCACAGACAGTGCTGCATCCTGCTATTATCACCAGTGCCGCTGCCGAAGCTGTTATTCTCATAAATTCTGCTTTCATCAAAATCAATCCTCCCATAAAAACAGCAGATATTCCCATAATAAAATAATACAGCATTTTTCCGGTTTTGTCAATAGACCTCAAAAACAGCAGATAAAATTTGTGTACAAGTGTTGCAAATGACGGAAAATCATGGTATAATTAGGGTGGGTAAATTAGAGTTTGTAACTGCGTTATAGCGTAAATTATAAGCCTCCCTTGTTAAAGGGAGGGGCACACGAAGGGCGTGCAGAGCTGACCGCAGCGAAGCTGCGGTGGGGGGGTTGCTCAGTGATAAACAAACTGAAATTTCAGCTTTTCACTTCGAAAACCAATCACTCAGTCAGCTTCGCTAAACTGCAGCTAACACCCCATCCGCAACGAAAGGAGTTTTCTATGAAACATTTAAACAAATTTACAGCCGCAGCCTTTACTGCTGTATTTGCATTTACAGCGATCCCCTTTGGCAGTCTTATTCCTGCTGAAGCCGAAGAGCCTGCACTTCTGGATGTTTCCGGATTTACCATACTCGACGAAAATCTGGTGCATCTGGGTGCTGACTATCTGAATGACGTTTCCGTTCTGTTTGACGATCAGGACAAGGTTCCGGAATCACCTGACAATACGAGCGTACCCTCAGACCTGTGGGAGGCTACCGATAAATCAAAGGGCTGGAAGCCCAATCTCCAGTCTGAGTTCGGCGATGCTTCTTTCTACATCGACCTTAAAGGCAACTATATGATAACAGGCATCTGCCTTCTTGATGTGCACGGCGTTGCAGACTGGACTATTGAAGCCGGCGAGCCTTTTGCATGGGAGACAGTCGCTTCCCTTTCAACCGACGCCTATATGTACTGGCGGAGCGTTACTCCTGATATCAGCGAGCCTGTGCGGTATCTGAGATTCTCTACGCCATCCGGCGATACAGGCGTAAGTGAGATCGCACTGTATGGCTATAAAGTATCCGACCTTACCGCAGAACAGATAGCCAAAACCTCTGCCAAGGAGAACACAGGCAAGCCCACAAACCTTACTGCCGGTCAGTCTGCCGGCTTCAACGCCTTTATCGACGACCCTATGACCGCTATCATGGCGGCTGGCAATGTACGTGAGTACCACAATTTCTCATGGCTCATTGACGAGAACGGCAAGACAAAGTTCACCCAAGGATCTTGGGGCGATATGGACTTATACTACTCTGCCATGAAGCAGCAGAATATCAGCATAATCCCATGCTTTCAGGGCGGAAGCCCATATATACGCAGGGTAGGTGATTCAGTTCCGGAAATACCTGCTGCTGAGGGCGCAGACACCCTCGACCCTGCAAGCTACGCTCTCCATGCCCAGTCCATGTATCAGGTTGCAGCACGTTACGGCAGCAATACAGATATTGATATGTCTACCCTGAATGTTGCAGATGGCTCTGAACCTGAGGTAGGTCTCGGTCTTCTGTCTGCACTGGAAAACTCAAACGAGCCGAATAAAAGCTGGAGCGGCAAGAACAGCTATTTCACGCCGTATGAGCTGGCTGCAATGTGCTCCGCCGACTATGACGGTCACGAGGGCACTATCCCCAATGCCGGCGTAAAGACTGCCGACCCTGAATTCAAGCTGGCAGTGGGCGGACTTCTTGCAACTAAGTCCATGCTTACATATCTCACGGAAATGAAGCTGTGGTTCGATTACAACAGAACCGACGGTAAATTTGCCGTGGATATTATAAATGTGCACGTAGGCCCTGATACACCGAATCCTGAGGACAGCGCCTTTATCCAGAGAATAGAGGAGCTTCAGAAGTGGATGGATGAGAACGCTCCCGGCACCGAACTGTGGATATCCGAGTTTGAAGTACCTATGTCCGACTGCGAGGTCGAGGGAGTTGACAACCATGACAACGAAAACTACCAGCTGAAATATGCCCAGCGTGTTTCAAGAACATTTCTGCTTGCCATGGGTGCAGGAGTCCACCGCACGACTAAATTCCAGCTCCGTGACGAGGCAGGCGGCGGCGTTTACGCAGACTCCGGACTTGTAACCGAAAAGGGCAGCTGGAAAAAGAAGCCGGCTTGGTATTACACCTCATGCCTTACAAGCGTCCTTGAAAACGCTGACTTCGTAAAGGATTCTTCTGATGATTCCGTATGCTGCTATGAGTTCAGCGACAGAACAAACGGCGATACCATCTACTGTCTCTGGTCGCCTACTGCGAATGATACGGTTATAGCTGACTACTCTCTCAGCATTGGCGAAAAGGCTTATGCGTGTCTTACAGTCCCCTCTGAGTTTGCCGAGGGTACATCCTCACAGCTTACAGTATCGGGCGGAAGCGTTACCATTGATGTAACTGAAACTCCCGTATTCGTTACTGTTTCCAAAAAGGAAAAGGAAATAATCAACGGCAGACACAACCAGATACGCCCAAGCGAAATATGCCTTACTGAGGATTTCAGCACAGAGGTAAATACCCTTGACTCTGCACCGTCTGACAATACTCTTAATCAGTTCTTCCGTATGTTCGACGAGCCGGAGACTATGCCAGAAATACTCTACGGTGATACCTCATCTCTTGAAACTCCGTCAACAAATGTGAACGCTTCAAACATAACCTGCTATGCTAAATTCGACAGGTCGTATTCGTTTACAGGCTTCGGTGTGTATGATACCTACGGAACAGGCGGAATATCTGTATACAACGCATATACAGACGAGCTTATCTGGACAAATGACCTTGGCGGATATATGTACAGGAATATTGAGCTTACCGATACGTCTGCGCCCACGGATTTCATTAAGATAGTCAAGGCAGGCGGCGAACTCAATGAACTTGCACTCTACGGCTTTGCCGCTGATATACCGGACGAAGATCCCATGGATGTAAACTCCGACGGCAGGATAAATATTTTTGACCTTATGCTTCTGAAGGCAAAACGATTCGATTCTGAGGATGTAAAGGTCACTGATATCGTTGCACTGGCAAAGTATCTTGTGAATATAACCGAATAAAGCATACAAAAAAGAGTCCGGCAAAACCGGACTCTTTCTTATTATGTACCATATATCAGATGGCGCTTCAGTTCAAGCATATCAAATATATTCAGACTGCCGCTGCCATCCATATCACCAGCAGTCATTGATGTAATATCTCCGGCACTGACCAGCCACTTCTGAAGCATAACAGCGTCTGCCACAGAGACTTTACCGTCAGAATTGACATCACCCTTGATAACAGCAGACGCCAAGGGTATACCGTTTGCTTCTGCATATATAGCAGCCGTACCATCATCTGCATCTATTACAAATCCGTTTTTCAGCTCATATCCGTTGTCATATACATAGCCCATGGAATATCTTCCGAATGATGTCCCAGTTCCCTTTACGGTGATCATGCTGAGGGAGTCACAGTTCATGAAAGCATAGTCACCTACAGACTGACATGACTCCGGAATAGTTATCTCTGTAATAGAATCACAGCCGCAGAAGGCACGCTCCTCAATAACAGCAAGACCCTCAGGCAGCGCTGCTCCTCTGAGCTTCGGGCAGTTGAAAAATGCGTACTGCTCGATAGAATAGAGAGAGTCAGGCATATTGACCTCCTCAAGAGCAGTGCAGTGGACAAATGCAAACCGGCTGATATGTGTTACAGTATCAGGAATCGTAACAGACCTGAGCTTCGGGCAGTTTTCAAATGCGTACCAG
This sequence comes from Ruminococcus sp., assembly GCA_045580565.1. Taxonomy (GTDB): domain Bacteria; phylum Bacillota; class Clostridia; order Oscillospirales; family Ruminococcaceae; genus Ruminococcus_C. The sequence goes on along the minus strand of JAZNOB010000168.1, from coordinate 1,512 downwards.
TCGATAACTGTTACGGGAACTCCGCCGATAGTATCAGGGATGACTATTTCCTCCGCTGTATCATCGCATCCTGTAATACGCACGCCTGAATCCGTAACGCTGTATTCCAGATGGTCAAGGGATGTCCATTCCCAGCTTACAGGGCTGCCGGTATTCTTGGGGCTATTTTCATCTGCACCGTTGTCTGTGTTTTCCGGTGTAACTGTAAAGCTGCTCTTTTCAGATATATTGCCGCATACGTCTATACACTCAAACTCATAAACCGCAGTTTCATTTCCGAGATCAAACTCATAGTCTATCCAGACATTCTGAGTAGTGTTTGAGCCGTTTCCGCCGATATTTACGCCCGGCACAAGGTAATCATACAGCTTGCCGTTCTTGTAGATATTTGTCTGGCCAACGGCTGTGTTGTCAGTCATGCCGTAGAATGATATCTGAAGATGGGGCGCATCATCAGCAGTCACCACCTGAGTTTTCACAACTGTCGGAGGTGTTGGGGCTTGTGTTTCTATCACGCCGGTTTCAAGGTACTTCATAAAATTCTCATGAAACTCCGGCATTGCATTATAGGGGGAATAGTGATGAGGATAGGCAAAGCAGAAGTGTGAATCCACATAAGGCGCAGCTATTTCAAGGCTGTCTGTAAAATGCCTTACGGACTTTGTTCCCACATAGGAAACACCATGAGGATTGCTCATTCTTGATGCGTCGGGCGATATGAATATCTCTGCATTTGTTCCAAGGAGAAGCTTCGTGCCCCTTGTTTCATTGGCACGGTCAACAGCGTTCCGGTAAGCCGCCGTCCATTCGCCAAGATGGGAGGTATTGCTTCCGCCTGCACCGCAGCTATCCTGTGGGCACAGCATATCTCCGTCACGGAATGGTATCCGGCTCAGCACCTCTGTCCAGAATTCCGTGAATCTGTCAGCATTTATACTTGCGTATCCGTAGCCGTAAACATTGACATAGGGACTGAACAGCAGCGGCATATCCGGATCAAGGGCATTACAGTTATCAATGACCATAGTGAACATCTCATCCAGACCCTCTGCATAGGCGTCGATTCCTGTATCAGTATCCATATAGATGGTATTGTAAAGCTCGGTCACGAAGTAGAAGCCGTAATAAGCCTCCGGATACTGAATCTTATACTTATTGTAAAGCTCAGTTGTAATGGCATTGCACTTCGTCATATATTCCCTGTTGGCTTCACGTCCTGCCTCTGAGGCAATATCACTGTTCCAGATTGTATCAAGTCCCATGCCAAGATACAGCTTGATATCGTATTTATCGCAGTAATAGAACAGGTCGTCAAGTGCATGATAGACCTGACCACCCTGAAGGAAGTCAAGCTCCGATTCATAATACACCGTCCATGTTCCGTCGGGATTATGAGTGGCAACATCGCCCATGATAAGATAATCAATGCCAATATCTTTCATTACCTGCATCTCAGCCTCCCAGCGTTCCTCATCATAGTTAAGATAGAGCCACGGCTGGATAAACGTTCCA
>JAZNOB010000167.1:0-4539 GCA_045580565.1 Ruminococcus sp. | reverse complement strand
TCAGGATGTTCAGAGCGTCATCAGAGTCGGGAGCACCGCTCTCGTTAACGTCTGCATTCTTTTCGCCCTGTGCAGTGAGCTTTTCACCGATCAGCAGAGCCTTGTTCAGTGCGATAACGTCGAGGATGTCAACCTTCTTGTCGCAGTTTACGTCGCCGAGGAGCAGATCACCAGGCTGCGGATCGGGATCCGGAGTCGAACCCGGGTCCGGACCTTCGTCATCCAGGAAGGATGCAGCCCAAGCCAGAGGAGAGTTCCAGTTGATGGTGATTTCGTTTACAGACCAAGCGTCGTTCTTATCCAGATAGCAGAGCATCGGAGCGAGTTCGCCGATCTTGTAACCAGCACCCTGAATCAGCGGGTCGTTCATGTTGGAGTTCATACCACCGGACATACAGCCAGACGGAGCATAAGGCCAGTCAGCCTTCATCTCGTGGCACCAGTATCTGTGGTGAGGATTGGTTGTCACGTAACCTTCATCGCCGTAGCCTGTTACGAAGGAGTTCTCCAGAGCGTTTCTGCCGAGGATGTAGTCCATAGCTTCAGATACACCATTCAGGTAATCAACGTCACCAGTCAGGTCATAAGCCAGACCCATGATGATTGCGTTGTTAACTACCATGGAGTTAGAACCCCACTCATAGCCGTTCTCCAGCTCGAATGTGTCATCATAGTAATCGTCGCCATCAATTCTGGTAACAGTTGTCTGGTAGTTCATGCCCTTGTAAGGAGTACCATACTGAGAAGCAGCCTGCTGCTCACGATATGTGTCAGCTGCAGCCTGGAATGCTTCTTCAACCTTCTTAGCTTCTGCATCAGTCAGAACATCCGGGTTCATAGCCAGAGAAGCAGTACCCAGGGATGCCAGAGTACCCCATGTGAAGGATGTGAAGGAACCCTTGTTCTCGCCGCCGTACAGCTCAGTCGGAACTTCGAATGCTTCCTTGTATGCCTTTACATCTGCATAGTAGTCATCGCCGCCAGTTGTGATGTACAGTTCGCATGCTGCCCAGTAGAATTCGTCAGCAACGTGTGTATCACCGTAGGGACCGCCGCCCTTGTTCTGATCCAGAGGTGCGAACATCGGATCCTTATCCCAGCTGCCTTCTACGTCAGCGTAGATGTCGCTGTAGTTGCTCTCATACTCAGTCTTAGCAGCCTTGTATGCCTTTTCAGCAGCTGCGAGATATTCAGCAGCCTTTGCAGAATCATATTCTTCCAGCAGTCTGGAGAGCTGTGCCAGAGCAGCAGCTGTGTTCAGAGTAGCTGCGTAAGTTACTGGCTTGATAATACGGTTCGGGAACTGCACTGCCAGCAGCTTCTCATCATCAGATTCAGCATAGGGCATTACACCGAGAGCAGTCCACTTGTAGTCATGCATCTTGTGATATACCATGCCGTCATCTCTCTGCATCTTCAGGAAGAATTCAGCTTCCCACATCAGTTCGTTCAGGATGTCAGGAGTGCCGTCACCTGTCTCAGGCAGATTGTATACTGTACCAGAGCCATCGTCCCACTTGGATGCATCACCGTTGAACAGAGAACGCTCGTACATGTTAGCCAGTGTCCACATGGAAACACCGCCGTTTACAACGTACTTACCGTAGTCACCAGCGTCATACCAACCGCCGGTTACATCGATGCTCTTAGTGTATGTGCCGTCAGCAACCGGGTCGGATGTGTACAGCGGTACCCACTCATCAGTGATGTATGCCTTATCCGGATCGTGACCAGCCTTACGAGTCAGAGCGGACTTGGAATCATTCTTACCAGCGTTAGCAACAGAAGACTCTTCAATTGCAATACCGGAACGGTTCAGATAGAAGTAGTTGATAGCGTCTGTTACCAGAGTGCTGTAGATGTCTGTGCCTACTTCGAATGTTGTGGACTTCTTGCCGTCGCACTCGATGTAGTACTCACCCGGAGTCTTCAGATCAGAGAAGTCGATCTTCTGGGATGTTGTCCAGGAAGCCTCATCCTTTGCATAACCGGATGTCTTACCAGTCAGAACAGACTTACCGGAAGCATCATATACTGTCCAGTCCTTAGCTGCGGAATCGCCCTCATCTACGGATACAGTAGCGATCTTAGCCAGCTCCGGATAGTAACCAACCTGGTTTGTCTGAATACCCAGCTCAGGAGCTACCTCTTCCGGCTTGTAGTCGTTCTCACCGCTCTTCATGTCGATCAGAGCCATGTTATCGAACTTCAGGATAGTGTTCTTCGGGAAGCAGGGCTCCGGTGTAAACTCACCGTCACCACCGAAGTGGAAAGTCCACTCTACAGTACCCTTACCATCCGGATGGGATGAGATATTCTCCATCTTGGACTTATCAATTGTGAACTCATAAGCATAAGTTGTCCACTTCTTTGCAGGAATCTGCTGATCCTTCCAGCTGTTCCAACCCTGCCAGTATTCAACTACAGAACCAGTAGGAGATGCAGACTTCAGTGCGGACTCAACATCTTCCTGTGTAGCATCAGCACCCAGATATTCCATGTTCAGAGGCTGACCGTTGTTATGCCAGTACTCGCAGTCATCGTTTGTGATGTCACCGAGCTTTGCGTACATGTGACCGGAATTGGTTGCATATACGGAATATGTGATACGATAGGTGTTGCCGTATGTGATGGACAGACCTCTGTGACGGAACTGGCAGTCCCATCTGTCCTCACCGCCGTTAGCCACACCACCGGGATTCTTGATCAGGATGGAGTAGATACCATCATTGATCTCGAATGCCATAGAACCGGTTGCGTTTTCGCAAACGTGCCAAGGCAGACCTGCGCCCTCGTTAAATGTACCCTCACCGAGCATTTCGCCAGCGAATGCTGTCAGGGTTGTGATAGAAGCTGCGGAAGCGCTTGCCACCATTGCGAGTGCAGTTACGCTTGCAGCGAGCTTCTTGCCAAATTTTCTCTTCAGCATATTTTACCCTCCCATAAAAAATAAATAGATTGTTGGTATCCGACGTGCGATCGGATACGTTTTCGTTCACGATGGAAACATTCGGTGAACTCCTGTAAAATGCCGGAATCCGCCTACAATTTTCCTATCAAGATAATTATAGTATATTCCCCCTCAAAAGTAAAGCGTTTTTTTGATTTTCGGAATATATTCTAAACCGAGCATTCCATTTTTGTGCATCGTGCACAATGTTTTCCGTTGGTTTTCGGCAGTAAACGTCCCCGCCGGACGAATGTCTGACGGGGACGATGGAATTATCCAGCTGTTACAGGAAACTTTTCAACAAGCTTGACAGTATACTTGAGAATATTGAGGGCGTCGTTGGACGAGGGAGTACCGTCCGCATCGACATCGGCATTGAGGATACCCTGATCGGTGAGTTTTTCACCAACGAGGAGCGCCTTATTCAATGCAATAACGTCGAGAATATTAACTTCATTGTTGCAGTCCACGTCACCGTATGCCACATCTGTAGCTGTACCGCCGGAGGTATCTTCTGTATCCTCTGTCGGCTCGGTTTCATCAGGTTCTGTGGGGGTCACATCATCCGGTGTTGTGCCGTCGGGTTCAATACCCCAGATAAGGGTATCACCGTCATACATGGTGATATAGGGAGTGTCGATCATCGCATCTTCGCCGCCCTTCACGAGATCCTGGAAGCTCCAGTCATTGGAAGCATCCCATTCCACACCGGCATTATCCGGAATGGATACACGGAACTGGCACTCGGAGCGATGCTCGGACTGACCCGTGGGCATTACCACGCCGCCGTCTGCAAAGGAGAGTTTAACGTAGTAGATATTGCCGTCGTACTGGATCGGATCGGAGATAGAAATCACGCCCTTATCCGCAGCATGCTGGTCATATCCGATCTTCACAGAAACGTCATTGATGGACAAGCCTGCATCCACAAGCTCAGTAATATCGAAATAATAGTTATAGGAAAGATCCTTGACCTGTCTTGCCGGCCATGCGGAATGGTTCATAGCGAACGCCTTGACCTCGGTATAGCTGCTGCCGTTCTGGTTGATGGAAGCTCTCATGAAGAATTCTGTCCACTTCGGTTCTTCAGTCGGCGGGAATGCCGGATCAGAAGTACCGCCGTACTTTTCTACCATTGCGCAGAGTGCGGAGGTATAGCCTGCATTGTAGTCGATCGCAACCTCAGTATACTGATAATCACCGATCTTATCGGAGTAGCTGCCTGTCTGGTCGGGACCGCCGCAGAGTGCGCCGTAAAGTACATGCGCATGGGGCTTTGCATCCTCGCCCTCTGTCTGACCGATGTTGGACCACTTGTCATTCCATGCACCGGAGGAGGTTCTGTGATGCCATGCCTGCGGATACTTGTCGCCCATACCGACAATATAGCTCATGCCGAGGTCATTATCGCCGAACGCATAGTTCATAATATCGTCTGCAAATGTGGTGTACTTTTCAGCTTCTGCTGCATCATCTGCAAACAGTTCATCAACTGCTACATACGCAAGAAATGCGGTAGTGGTTGCATGGCGCAGAGAACCCCACTGGAACAGCCACGGCAGACCGTCGGGAGTGTAGGAGATCTGCTT
>JAZNOB010000166.1:0-10853 GCA_045580565.1 Ruminococcus sp. | reverse complement strand
CCCTTCTGAGCGTGGGCAGCCATGCAGGCGGCAAGGTAAACTGCACCCGGACGCTCTGTGCCGTTGAAGCCCCATACAGCCTTTATAGTAGTGGGGTTCAGATCCATAGTCTCGCTTCCGTAGCACCAGCAGGGAGTTACAGAGAGAGTAGCCACAACATTCTGCGTCTGGAAGAAGCACTCCGCAGCGTAAGCCTCCGCACCGCCGCCGATAGTAGAGGGAGCGATAACGCACTGCACCGGAGTACCGTCCGGATAGAATACATTCTCTTCAATAAGCCTCTGTGCAGTTCTTGCCATGTTCATGGTCTGCTCTTCCAGACTTTCACGAACACCGAACTGTCTGCCGTCGATTACGGGACGGATACCGATCTTCGGATAATTCATTTTCATTTTCCTCACTTTATATTATTTTCTTATTATGCTTTTAAACCTCTCATACGCATCAAACCAGTCCTCACGAGGAATGTATCCAGTGACCGGCTCTGATTCGGATATGACTTTCTTTGCAAAGTCTTCATTTACGATAGCACCGATCGCCATAAGCTGCATAGCGGCGTTGCCGTAAACTGTAGCCTCCTTGGGGCCTGCATAAACAGGGAGAGAACATACATCTGCGGTCATCTGACAGAGGAGTCTGTCCTTTGTTCCGCCGCCTACCATGTGTATGGCAGAGAAATCCTTTCCGGTGCATATACGTATTTCTTCCAGAGCCATGCGGTACTTGAGAGCCAGACTTTCATATATACAGCGTACAATAGCTCCGATGGACTGGGGCTTGCCCTGACCTGTCTTTTCACAGTATTCCTGCACACGCTTGGGGATGTTTCCGGGCGGTGTAAATACAGGATCATCGGGGTCTATAAAATATCTCAGAGGTTCAGCCTCCAGCGCCATAGCCTCAAGGTCTGCATAGGAATAGACCTCGCCATTGCTGTGAAGATATCGTTTTGTCTCCTGAATAAGCCAGAGACCTATGATATTTTTGAGATATGTTATCTTTCCGCCGAAGCCCATTTCATTTGAAAGACCGAGCTTTGCTGATTTCTTGGTAAGCACAGGAGAATCAAGCTCCGTTCCGAACAGTGACCATGTACCGCAGCTGATGAATATAGTTTCACTGTCAGGTCTTGACGGCACAGCAAATGCTGCGCACTGGGTATCATGACCGCATACAGCGGCAACAGGTATAGGCTCAGTTTCCAGCTCACTGCATATTTCAGGCGAAAGCTCACCCTTGATGGTGCAGCAGTCTGTAAGCTCAGGCAGAAGCGATCTGTTTATACCAAATCGGTCGGCAACAGACTCTGACCACTGACCTGTGGAAATATTCATCATAGACGCAGTACTTGCCATTGAACGCTCACAGGTTTTAATGCCTGTCAGGAAATAGGCGAACAGGTCTGGCATAGGCAGCAATATATCAGCATTTCTGAGAAGCTCAGGCTGAATGTCATACAGAGAAAGCAACTGGAAAAGGGTGTTGATATCCATGATCTGAGTGCCCGTTTCCATGTAAAGGTCAGAAGCGCTCATAACGGACTCCGCTTTTTTTGCGTAGCCGTTATTTTTGGTGTCACGGTAGTGGTAAGGATTGCTCATAAGGCTGCCGGAGCTGTCCAGCAGACCGAAGTCAACGCCCCATGTATCAATGCCTATACATTCCACCTTGCATATATGCTTTGCACGTACCAATCCTGTTTTCAGCTCATGGAATAGTCTCAGTACATCCCAGTACAGCCTTCCGCCGATCATAACGGGACTATTCTCAAAGCGGTGGATCTCCTCCAGCTCTATTTTAGTTCCGTCGAAATGTGCAAGAACGGCACGTCCGGAGCTTCCTCCGAAATCAAAGGCGAGAACGTGTCTCATAGTTCTTCCACCTCCGGCACTACAACGCCCTTTTTCAGGATGATATTTGCGTATATAGCAGTTTCACCTGTAGCAATTACAGCGTAGGCTTTTTTCGCACGCTCGTAGAAGTCGAAGCGTTCGGTAAATTCTATCCTGCATCTTTCCGGTTCATATTTGCAGATAATATCCTTATATGTATCCCATATAACGGGAACGACAGGGTCACCCTTCACGACTTCCATGAGAGCCACAGGCTTGTCGGTATATGAGTCGAGAGGGAAGAATTTCATAACAGCGTCAAGTATCTCCGGAACGCCGTGTCCGTCAAGTCGGACGAGACGCTGAGCGATGGCAGCAGAGGGAAAGTTTCCGTCGGCTATTACTATCTCATCGCCGTGACCCATTTCCATAAGGATCTTCAGCAGGTCAGGAGAGAGAATGGGTGGTATGCCTTTGAGCATGATACAGCACCTTCTTTCTGTGAATAGCTCCGCACAAGGTTCTCTATAGTAAATGGAGACATATGCGGTGGTTTATCTGTGATTACTTGTTATACTTTTTATATCCCGGATGCTTGCCGGTAACGCCGTACTTGGGTCTCATACCGCAGAGACGCTCGATCTGGTCTCTTGGAATTTCCTGAGAGCCGCCCAGAAGATGCGCAGTGAGGGTGATCTTAGCGAACATCTCCAGAGTTTCCATGCGGTAGTACGCAGTGATAAGGTCAGCACCTACAGTAAGTGCGCCGTGGTTCTGGAGAAGCATAACGTCATGGTAGGGAAGGTAAGGGCGGATAGCGTCCGGAACTTCTTCAGTGGATGGTGTACCGTAGGGTGTTACAGGAACAGAGCCTATAGCGATAACAGATTCTATCATGGTATATTCATCCAGAGCCTTATTAGCAACAGCGAAGCCTGTAGCCGTCGGCGGATGAGCGTGGAGAACTGCGCCTACATCGTCACGTTCAGCGTAGCAGCACAGGTGCATCTTGATCTCAGATGAAGGTCTGAGTCCCGGAGCACCTTCCAGAACCTCGCCCTTTGCATTGATCTTAACCAGCTTTTCCGGAGTAATAAAACACTTGCTCATACCGGTAGGTGTGGCAAGGAAATTGCCGTCCGGAAGCTTTACAGATACATTTCCGTCATTAGCGGCAACCCAGCCCAGCTGCCACATTTTATGACATATGTCGCATATCTGGTCTTTGATTTCATTTTCAGTCATTTGGTTTCCTCCTTGATTTTCCTCGAAGGCGATGTGCCTTTCCTTATATTATACTATTTTTTGTATAGTTTGTCCAGTACTTATTTGTAAAAAGCCGCTTTATCAGAAGTATTTGTTCAGGTAAGGGCAGACTGATGTGAAAAATCCGGAAAGGTTATTGACGAAGGGAAGAAAATATTATATAATAATAGTGTGTAGTTAAGTGACGGCGGCGATGGACTGTGAACCGTCTGCCGGTTGTCAATTTGAAAAAAGGATGGTTTAACATGAAAGACATAAAGGTATGTGCTTCAGTTCTTAATGCTGATATGGGAAATCTTGAAAGAGTATCAAAGGAGCTTGAAAAAAGCGGTGCGGATATTCTTCATTTTGATGTGATGGACGGCGTTTTTGTGCCGAATATTTCCTTTGGATTTCCTGTGCTGGAGGCTGTGAACAAAAGCACAGATATGTTTCTTGACGTGCATCTGATGATTACCGATCCGCTGAAATATATTCCTGAAACAGTGAAAGCCGGTGCGGATCTTGTGACATTCCACCTTGAAAGCCAGAGCGATCCCTATGAGACCATACGTGCCATAAGAGAACACGGCGCAAAGGCAGGTATTGTAATAAAGCCTGCTACACCATATGAGGATGTACTGCCGTTTATGGAGCTTGTGGATGTTGTTCTTGTAATGACAGTAGAGCCGGGCTTCGGCGGACAGTCATTCATGGAGGAGCAGCTTGACAAAATTACTGCACTGAAAAATTATTCAGAGGATAACGGTCTTTCTGTCAGCATTCAGGTTGACGGAGGTATAAATGACAAAACCGCAGCAAAGGCAGTTTCTGCCGGTGCAGATATGCTTGTTGTGGGAAGCTATCTTTTCCGCCAGGGAAGTATAGCAGACGGGGTCAAGACGCTGAGATGTGCTGCGTCCTGTGAAGAATAAACCGTGACTGACGGCGGAAGGATATGCTGCCAGTACAGGAGGAGCAGACTCCGGTCTGCGCAAAGAGAAAAGGAGCGTAATTAAAATGGCTAATAAAAAGAGAACGACGGTATATCGTCCGAAAAACAGGAGAAAGGCGAGCTTTTCTTCTCCTAAGGATGTAATGCCTGCTATTGTGACTATTGCGGCAGCAGGACTTCTTTGCATCGGCGGATATATGATCGCAAAGCCTATTGTAAACGGCGGCGATATTCCGGCAGGCGGCGATCAGGTTTCTTATGATCTGTCTGCTGAGAATGCTCAGGATGAGAATGCTGTAACCACCGCTGTTTCCACCAATGTTGTAATGGTAAACGGCGGAACAACCACAACTGTTACTACAACAGCACTGACAACAGAGGAGCCAACAGGTACTCTCGATACATCAGACGGTTCAGGTATAGACCTTGTTCCCTCTGGCGATAATAATAGCAGTACAGATCCGGACAGCAGTTCAGACGGAAGCTCCGGCTCCGGCGAAAGCTCCGGAGATTCATCAGAATCCGGAAACAGCAGCGGCGGCAGTTCATCCGGAAGCTCCGGCGGCAGCCAGCAGCAGACCTCACAGGTTTACAAGACTGTACAGTGTTCTGTAAGACTTCCTGAGAGCGCAGTATCTGACGAGGCTGCACTGAGAGCGATGCTTCAGAATGTAAAGTCACAGTATCCTGACGCAGGCGCAGTAGTTATCCCTATGAAGCTTCAGGGCGGAGCACTCAACTTTGCGTCTACAGCCTCCGGCAATGCAGGCTATCTTGTAAATAAGGGCAGCATGACTGCCGAGAAGATCGCCTCTATCGTAAAGGACGAGGGTTTCTACGCATATGCTTCATGCAGCATGGTAGTTGACCACCTGTACCCGCAGGTGTACCACAGCGCAAGCTATCAGATCGAGATGAATGGCGTAGCAACAGGCGATATCTACCTTGATTATTTTCCTGATCAGGGCGGTAAGCCGTGGATGGATCCGGGCAGCTCAGCAACAGTTTCATATCTGTCTGCTATTGTAGATGAGCTTTATGACGGCGGATTCTCAGCTGTACTGTGCAGTGACTTCACTTTCCCGTCATTCTGGGATTCTGATGAAAAGTATCTGGATCCTGATACATTTGCAAAGGTGCCGGCTCCCATGATAGAGCTTGCAAATTCTCTGGTTGAGAATGCACCTTCCGGAATTGACATTGTGCTTGACCTGAGTGCATATAATACTATGAATGGTCTTGAGCCGGTTTATGACACTGATGAGCTGAAGACAGACTATGTTCTTCTCAGTACAAGCTCAGCCAATGCGTCAACTGCATCAAGCTGGGCAGCGTCAAACAGCGGCGATATGTCAGTTTCACTCAGCTACACTGACGGCACAGGCAGCGGTCACAGAGTTATTACTTATTAAATGAAGTGCAGGCACAGCCTGCTTGAAAAGAGGATGTATTATGGCAACTAAATTTACTGTAGGACTTGACAAGATCATAGAAGAATTCAAGCTTGAGACTATTCACAGCCCAAGGGATGCGGCTGAAATACTGATCGACGAAACAGACGTAACACGTCCGGGACTTCAGCTCATGGGATTTTATGAATACTTCAATCCGGAGCGCATCCAGATCATAGGAAAGATGGAGTTTGCATATCTTTCCACTATAGACGAGAACACAAGATACCAGCGTCTTGAGGCACTTTTTGCTCAGAGAATGCCTGCCCTTGTAATATCCAGAGAGCTTCCGTATTTCGAGGAAATGCTGGAGCTTGCACAGAAATATGAAGTTCCGCTGCTGAGAAGCAAGGAGAGTACATCAAACTTCATCTCCGGACTTATCGCATTCCTGAATGCAAGCCTTGCGCCTCGTATCACACGCCACGGCGTACTCATTGAGATATACGGCGAAGGTGTATTCATCACCGGCGAAAGCGGAGTAGGAAAGAGCGAAACTGCAATAGAGCTTGTAAAGCGTGGACACAGACTTGTAGCTGATGACGCAGTTGAGATCCGTAAGGTATCCAATGATACACTTATCGGCTCATCTCCGGATAATATCCGCCATTTCCTTGAGCTCAGAGGCATAGGTATCATTAACGCACGCCGCCTTTTCGGTATCGGTGCAGTCAAGAACCGTGAAAATATCGAGCTTATCGTAGAGATGGAGCAGTGGAATCCTGAGAAGATCTATGACCGTATGGGTGTTGATACACAGTATGTATCACTTCTGGGCGTAAAGGTTCCGTCCCTTACTATCCCTGTAAGACCGGGACGTAACCTTGCAGTTATCCTTGAAGTAGCAGCTATGAACAACCGTCAGAAGAAGATGGGCTATAACGCTGCCAATGATCTTCTGGAACATCTGGGCCTTGACATGGAGAGCAAGGAAGTTGTAAAGGATTACGACGCATTCTGATAAAATCCGAACAGATATATAGGAGAGTTTGAATGGAATATATAGAACAGCTGGAGACAATATGCGGAAAGTATGACTGTCCTCTGCTCAGGGAAGAGCCTCTCAGAAAACATACTACCTTCCGTATCGGCGGAAACTGCCGAGCTTTTGTGGATGTAAACAGTGCGGAGCTTCTCAGGGAGCTTGTGCAGCATTGTAAGAGTAACAGCATCCGCTTTATGATCCTCGGCAACGGCAGCAATGTTCTCGTTTCAGATGAGGGCTATGACGGTGTTGTTCTTGTTGTGGGAAAGAATATGTCTGATGTGACATTTCTTGATGACTGCATGGTGAGATGCGACGCAGGTGCGCTTCTTATGAGCGTTGCAAAGAAGTCGCTTGATCAGTCTCTTTCCGGAATGGAATGCCTTGCAGGTATCCCCGGAACTATAGGCGGAGCACTTTACATGAATGCCGGTGCGTATGGCGGTGAAATGGCAGATGTTGTGCTGTCGGCAGATTTCATCGACGAGGATGGCAGCCTTAAAACTGTCAAGGCGGAGGATATGGAGCTTTCCTACCGAAGAAGTATGTTCAGCGGAACAAAGCGTATTATTACAAGCGTGGTTCTGAAGCTGAGACAGGGAAAGTATGACGATATAAGAACTGAGATGGAAGGCTATCTCAGCCAGAGACGTGCAAAGCAGCCGCTTGAGCTGCCGTCTGCAGGAAGTACATTTAAAAGACCAGTGGGAAGCTATGCTTCATTTCTCATAGACCAGTGCGGACTTAAAGGCGCAAGCGTAGGTGACGCACAGGTGAGCACCAAGCACGCCGGCTTCGTTGTGAATACAGGTAAGGCTACCTGTAAGGATGTGCTGGAGCTATGCGATTATGTGATAGAAACTGTTAAGGAAAAGACGGGCTATCAGCTTGAGATGGAGCCTGTAGTGCTCAGATAGGAAAGAGGGTGACATAAATAGTACAGGTCATTATTGTAACAGGAATGTCCGGTTCAGGTAAATCAAGCGTTATGGATGTTATGGAGGATATTGGCTTTTACTGCATAGATAATCTTCCTCCACGCCTTATGAGCCGGTTTATTGAGATATGCAGGGAATCGGAAAACCGGCTTGAGAAGATCGCAATATCTGCCGATCTTCGTTCCGGTGATATGTTTGCGGACGCATATAAGTGTATGTGTCAGCTTGAACGTCAGCAGGATCTTGATGTAAAGATACTCTATATTGACGCTGAAGACGAGGTGCTGGTAAAACGCTACAAGGAGACCCGCCGCCGCCATCCTCTGGATGAAAAGTTCAGCGGAAATCTCCATCAGGCAATAGAGTTTGAGCGTGAGCAGCTTGTTCAGATAAAGGGCATAGCCGATTATTATATTGAGACTTCCTATCTGTCAGCGTCACAGCTCAAGGAGCAGACAAGAGAGCTTTTTCTGAACAGTGCCGCTGATTCAATGTCAATAAAGGTAACATCTTTCGGCTTCAAGTACGGAGTTTCCACGGAATCAGACCTTGTATTCGACGTAAGATGTCTCCCTAATCCCCATTACATCAAGGAACTGCGTCCCCACACCGGCTGCGACGCCTGCGTTCAGGATTATGTAATGTCCTTCCCGCAGTCACAGGAGCTTATGAACAAGCTTACAGATCTGCTGGACTTTCTTATTCCTCTGTATATTCACGAGGGCAAGAGCCGGCTTGTAATATCCTTCGGCTGTACCGGAGGCAAGCACCGTTCAATAACCTTTGCCGAGCGTATAGGTGATTACCTCTCATCAAAGGGAATGAGGGTCATAAAGCAGCATCGTGATATCGGGAAGGATAGATGATAGAAAATCAAGCGCACCTTTAGTGCATGAAGAATTGCATTGTGCCACTGTAGGGGACGGCGCTTTAAAAATATGGTATCGCTTCGGCGGTACCATTTTTATTCATTACTATTTGTTATTGGAAGGAGGAACCTATATGTCATTCTCAGACGAAGTGCGCAGTGAAGTGCGCAGAACGATAAACGACAGGGACAAGCGGTTTGCCTGTCTCTATGGGATGCTTTTATATACGAGAATATTCACGGAAAAGCAGATATGCCTGCAAAGTGAAAGCGAGGATGTTGCAGAGCTTGTGCCGGAGCTTTTCAGATCTGTGTTTCACCACAGACTTACAGCTGATGAAAGAAGTGAATCCGGACTATGCTCTTACACTATAACCGACAGCCAGCTTCTCGGAAGTATATGCAGTACATATCAGACAGATCCGTCATGCCGTGAAATAAATCTCCGGAATATCGTAAACAACAGCACCAGTGCATTTCTTGCAGGAGCATTCTTTATATGCGGCAGTGTGACGAATCCCGACAAGGAATATCATCTTGAATTTGTAACGCCCTCAGAGATCCTCTGCAAAGACCTTAACGCTATACTTGCATCCTTCGGAGTTACCGGAAGAATGATACAGCGCAAGAAATCGTTTGTGCTGTATATCAAGGATAGCGAGCATATTGAGGATACCCTGACTTTTATGGGTGCACAGCAATGCACTCTTGATCTTATGAATATCAAGATACACAAGGATATGCGCAACAAGGCTAACCGCCTCCGCAATTGTGACGAGGCTAACATAAATAAGGTGGTAAATGCTGCAATGCGTCAGACAGAGGATATACTGCTGCTTATGGAACGTGGTGAGCTTGAGAGCCTTTCGCCGGAAATACAGGAAGCTGCAAAGCTGAGACTTGAAAATCCTGAGCTGAGTCTGAAGGAGATAGGCGAGCTTCTGACAGTTCCCATCGGACGTTCAGGCGTCAATCATCGCTTCCAGAAAATTGCCGCTATTGCAAAGGAGCTGAGAGATAATGAATCAAAATCCGCTTCGGAGTGAGGACTTTGCACATCTCCATGTCCACAGCGTATATAGCCTCCTGGATGGTGCGTGCAGGATAGAGGAGCTGATCGCTCATGTAAAGGCTCAGGGTCAGAAGGCTGTTGCAGTTACTGACCATGGCAATCTCTATGCAGCAGTGCAGTTTTCGCAGGCAGCCGAAGCTGCCGGAATACATCCTGTCATAGGATGTGAAGTATACGTTGCGGCACGTACAAGATTTGACAAGGAGCATGAGCTTGACAGAAGAAGTGACCATCTGCTTCTTCTTTGCGAAAATGAAACAGGCTACCGAAACCTTGTAAAGCTTGTTACAAAGGCTCACCTTGAGGGCTTCTACCATAGACCGAGAGTTGATGACGAGCTCCTCCGTGAGCACAGTGAGGGACTTATATGCCTTTCCGGATGTGTTGCCGGCAAGGTTCAGAGACTTCTGATAGCCCATGAATATGAGCGTGCCAAGGCAACGGCGCTTTTCTACAGGAATATATTCGGTGAGAATAATTTCTTTCTGGAGATACAGAATCATGGCATCAAGGAGGAGCTTTCCATAATCCCCAAGCTCAGACGGCTTTCAATGGAAACAGGAATCCCTCTTGCTGCAACCAACGACGCTCACTATATTGACAAAAGTGACGCCTCCATGCAGGATGTGCTGCTGTGCATACAGACCGGCAGAACTGTTGACGAGGAGCATGGCATGGGCTTTGAGACAGAGGAGTTCTATCTTAAATCTACTGAGGAAATGGCAGAGCTGTTTTCCGCTGTTCCGGAAGCTGTCACGAATACTGCGAGGATCGCTGAAAGGTGCAATGTTCAGTTTGAAACCGGTAAGGTACATCTGCCGAAGTTTGAAACGGGTGACGGCACTGATTCGAAAAAGCTTTTCGCCTCTCTGTGCAGAGACGGACTTCTCAGGAAATACGGTCAGAATCCTCCAAAGGCAGCCATAGAGCGCATGAAGTATGAAATGCGCATCATAAGTCAGATGGGATTTGTTGATTACTTTCTGATAGTGCAGGATTATGTGGCATATGCAAGGAACAGCGGCATTCCCGTAGGACCGGGACGAGGCTCAGGTGCAGGAAGCATTTGTGCATATTGTCTTGATATTACTCAGATAGACCCGATAAAGTATAATCTGCTTTTCGAGAGATTCCTGAATCCTGAAAGAGTCAGTATGCCGGATTTTGATATAGGTGCGAGACGTTTCCCTACAATGGCGTAAGCTTAAAAAGGGACACTACAATTTAAAATGTAGGAGAACTACTGACTTGATGGTTAGAATGACGGAGTAACGCCCTGAAATAACCACCTTAAACTGCGACATGCGGCTGCATTGCTGTATGAAGCTCGCTGAAGTCGGAGGAAGTTGACCTAAACTGAAAACTATTGAGTAATATTGGTACAAAAGTGGTTAGAACCCGCCCGTAGGAAAGATAGGAATAGGCATGGTCAATGATACTTCGGAGGTCTATAAAACACATATGGTTAGAATGTGCATATGACAAATGCACTGACGAACTTGCGAAT
>JAZNOB010000165.1:0-20310 GCA_045580565.1 Ruminococcus sp. | reverse complement strand
TGCGCAACTCTTTCCGTTACGCCTTGCTGGTGCTACGGCTCGGAAACTATGGACCTTAACCCTCTCACAATCAAGGCTGTATGGGGCTTCAACGGCACAGAGCGTCCCGGTGCAGTTTATCTTGCTGCCTGCATGGCTGCCCACGCTCAGAAGGGTCTGCCGGCATTCTCAATCTACGGTCACGATGTTCAGGATATGGGCGATACATCCGTTCCTGATGACGTTAAGGAAAAGCTCATCCGCTTTGCTAAATGCGCTGTTGCTGTAGGCATGATGCGCAATAAGGCTTACGTGAACCTCGGCGGAGTTTCCATGGGTATTGCAGGTTCTCAGTGCAACATAGATTTCTTCCAGAATTATCTTGGTATCCGTGCGGAATTCGTTGATCTGGTTGAAATACTCCGCCGCATGAAGCTTGAGATATATGACAAGGACGAATACGCAAAGGCTCTCGCTTGGGTAAAGGAAAACTGCAAGATGGGCTTTGACGTAAACGAGGAAACTCCCATTGACAAGGAAATAGATCCCTTCGGCATCAAGATCCCCCGTACTCCTGAGGAAAAGGACAAGGAATGGGAATTCATCGTAAAGTTCACTCTTATCGTTCAGGATATCATGTTCGGTAATGAAAAACTCAGAGAAATGGGCTGGAAGGAAGAGGCTAACGGCAGAAACGCTATACTCGGCGGTTTTCAGGGTCAGAGACAGTGGACAGACTGGCTGCCTAACGGTGACTTCACAGAAGCTATCCTCAATTCCTCTTTCGACTGGAACGGCAAGAAAGAACCCACTATCCTTGCTACAGAAAACGATGGTCTCAACGGCGTTGGAATGCTCTTTGCCAAACTCCTGACAGGCGGTGCGTCTGTATTCGCTGATGTTCGTACTTACTGGAGTCCTGAGGCTGTTGAGCGTGTTACAGGCGTTAAGCCCACTGGCATGGCTGCAGGCGGCTTCATTCACCTTATAAACAGCGGTGCTGCTGCTCTTGATGGTACAGGTGCCTGCAAGGATGAAAACGGATACGCTTGTATGAAGAAGTGGTGGGATGTTACTGACGAGGATATCAAGGCTATGCTTGATGTTACTGACTGGTGTCCGGCGAACTTAGGCTACTTCAGAGGCGGCGGCTTCTCCTCTCACTTCCGTACACGTGCAGAAATGCCTGTTACCATGATCCGTCTCAATATCTTAAACGGCAACCAGCCCTTCCTCCAGATCGCAGAGGGCTATACAGTTGACCTGCCTGATGAAATTCACACTCCTCTCGACCTCCGTACAGACAAAGCATGGCCTACTACATGGTTCGTTCCCAACACTACAGGCGAGGGTGCATTCCGTGATGTTTACAGTGTAATGGCTAACTGGGGTGCAAACCACGGCTGTCTGGCTTATGGTCATGTAGGCGCTGACCTTATCACTCTGGCAAGTATGCTCCGTATTCCGGTGGCAATGCACAATGTTCCCGAGGAAAAGATCTATCGTCCTCATACATGGTCAGCATTCGGTACTAAGGATACTGAATCTGCTGATTACCGTGCTTGTGAAGCATATGGCGCACTCTATAAATAATTCTTATAAAACAAAGAGAACGGTAAGCGATCAGGCTTACCGTTCTTTCTTTTTATTCGCTTTTCTCCAGCAGTTCAAGCCCTGCTGACAACGGAAGGGCGGGCATATCAAGCACGAGGAACCTCAGGAGCACCTGTGCATCGACAGCGTTTATACGCAGACTTTCATCACAGTCCGCATTCATAAGAGCCTCTTCGTTGAGGATGATTATGTTGCCAAGATAACGGCTCAGAGCTACAAGGTCAAGCATTGAAACAATACCGTCAAGATTCACATCACCGTAGAATACGCTCTCCGGCTGCGTCTGCGAATCCACAAGATGCGTCTCACATTCACCGTCGTTGTCAGTGTCGACCATTACGCATATATTCTCATCAGAGTCAGAATAGATATATGCCGCTGTATAGTCAGTACCGTCCGTCATACTCTGAAGCTTACGGCTTACAGAGCCTTCAGGATCGTCTGCTGTTATCAGAGCACCTGCAAGGCTGTCACCCTGAATAAGTATGCCCTCATCATAATACTCCATTGAAAGAATACTGCATCCGGAACCGCTTAATGATACATATTCCCACGGAAGCTCCGAATCAGCTGCAAGACTCAGCTCATAGAAGCTGTCATCACCCATAAGCGTTACACTGCCATCAGCCATCATGGTTATCTTATCTGCATTATCTGCACGTACTGAAATGAGACAGTCCTCATATGACATCTGATATGATACAGTACCATCATCAGCCGGAATTATATCATAGCCGTCAGCAAGATAATCAAGACCAGCTCGGTTGTGGGTAACAAGCGAAGCTATCATGCTGTACCAGTCAAGGTCTGCACTCTGTACAGCTTCAGTATCATCCGTACCTACAGGCACAAGAGCAAATTCCTTGCTGTCAGCCGGAACCTCGATTACAGGTATAAAGGGATGAGGATTTACATATGAAGCGGTGCCCATAAAGTAACCGCCTGTATTCATCATGGAAACAGAATCTGAAGCAAGACCTATAGTGCAGCCTGTATCGTTTCCGATACTCCACATGGGAACTGTCCAGTTAAGGGTGCTGCTGCTGAAATAGAGACACGCTTCATTGGAAAACTCATCAAGATACGGGTCAGCCACAAGTATTCTGCCATCGTACATTTTATCCCCAAGCTGCCATGAGCCGTATTCTACATCATAAGCAATGACGGAATGAGAGTATCCGCTGCTGAAAAATGCCGCTATAGCCATATTCCCTCCGTCTCCGGCAGCCTCTGCCTTATCAATAAGACTGGAGAGAACGGACTTCTGGGTCATATATGCAGTTGTCCATGCAAGCTCCTGCTGCACTGCATCGCTCTCCTGAAGAAGCTGATAATAGGAAATAAGAGACAGGTTTCGTTCATCTGAAAGGTCAAGGGAATATACGTACTTTGCGCTTGGATCCCACATTGATACTGAGAATATACCGCTTTTGGCAAGGATCTCTGTTACAGTCATTCCGTATTCTGCTCCGAGCCATTCGCTGTTTTCAGCCTTGCGGATACGCACTCTTTCCATAGCGTTAAGAGATGCACTCAGGTTTTCGGAATGCTCCTCCATAAGTCTGTAGCCATCAGCTATGTACTGAAGTCCCAGTGAATCGTAGGACATAGACCAGTTATCTTCTCCCCACTTAAAGCTCTGACGTGTTGTAGAAGCTGTAGTTGTAACTGAAGTAGCGGGTGTTGAGGTAGTGGATGTATCATCAGGAGGCGTAGTCCCGATTGTTGTTGTTGTCGTTGTAGTTGTGTCAGGCTTTGCTGATGTAGTTGTTGTGGTAGTAGTTTTACTGTAAGCTGAAGTAGTGCGGCTTGTTGTAGTCACTGATGACAGAGTGGAGGATACGGAAGATATTGTCGATGATACAGATGAAGTGGTCGTAGTCGTTGTGATCACAGGAGTGGTGGATTCAGTAGTAGTTGTTGTTATCCTGCTTGTAGTTGTGGTAGTAATTGCAGTAGTAGTCGTGGTAGTTGTTGTAGTTTCCTCCGGCTCCATGACAACGTATATCTCACCATTCATAATAAGCGGAAACTCATCAGTCTCATATATATCCGTATAGTAGCTGCTCATGCCCTCGGTATTGAGATACATAGGGAGAACATAGTGCTTTCCAAGTTCATCGTTTTCCTGAAGCGGAATATTGTATTCCGCCATAACACTTTCGATAGTGTCAGCATCTGCCGTATCCACAACGAATGATACAACTGGTTCATTATCGGCGCATATAATGCCGTTTGAGCCGGACATTACACTCGTACAGATAAGCAGATCATCATTGGTGTGAACAGTACAGGACACCATCGGCAGACCGCTTCCCACCTCATAGGAGTTGCTTGAATAGCTTGGTATAAACAGCTTCTCGGCCGCAGGACACAGGTCAATATCAAAGCTTATACCCATAGCCTCCGGTATTCCGGACTGCACCATAGTCAGGTAATTATCCCACTGTCCCGGATGCACTACAACGTCCTGAAGCATCATTCTCGGAAGCTTTGCAGGATCGTAACCATAAAAGTTCAGAAGCTCAGCGTCATCTATTACCGCACCAAGCTGTGCACCTGTCTCTGATGACATACCTTTTTGAGGGATCGTCCATTCGCCGCTTTCGATGTTATAGTACAGACAAGCATCCTCGGAAAACTGGGTATTCATAGGATCCGCTGCAAGTATACGGCTCGTATATTCAGTACCAGAATATTTCCATGAGCCGTGTTCTGTGCCGTAAATAAGCAATGTTACAGGGCTGCTTGTCTCAGATTCTCTCAATCTCATAACCGCAGTACCTGAAGCTGCTGCCGAAGCCGCTGCTGTAAGCGAAGCTGATGAGTCATTCAGCCCGAATGCAGTTTCATCAAGAAATACTATATCATCGGTGTACTGAAGCATATTATAGTAATTTATCCAGCCTACCATTACATCCTTACGTACAGGGGGCTGAACCTCATGGAGAGACTGAGCCGTATCAGAAATATCTGCCGGCCCCCATATTCCCTCATGACACAGCATGGCAAGAACAGAAAAACCGTATGACATATCCTCAACAGGACTTGTAAGAGCTGTCTTGAACCTTGCTGTCTCATCCTCACCGAACTGTGTAAGAAGCCGCCTTCTGAGAGTCGTTGTAAGATACGGATTTTCTCCGTCGATCAGCTCATCTGAAGAAAAGCCCCATGTATCCTCACTATACACAAAGCCATCCTCTGATGCGTCTGACAGTATGCTGAAGTCTCTGGTCAGACCGGTACTGCCTGCTGCTATGAACAGGGCAGTCATTATTGCAAAAATCTTTTTCCTCATTATATAACACACCTTTTCGTAGTATTGCAAAATCTACAAATTTATTGTACCACCATTGACTCACACTGTCAACGCATACAATATGAATTTTGTAAACAGAACAAAAAACAGGCGCATCTCCATAGCTATGGAAATGCGCCCGATAAAGCTGTATATTCTTTTATCTATCAAGCTTCTGCTTTTTTGCAGCAAGAACAGATTTTATTGATACCACACCTGCACCATCATCATCCTCTCTTACAGTCACCCTTGTATCCTCAGAGGTTACAAAGCCCTCATCATTCCATGCAGTAATGGTGAGAATATAGGTACCGGCATCAAGCACAGCCTTGTCTGAGCTGCCCTTTACGCTTCGCTTCTGCTGCACTATTTTTCCTGTAGCAGCGTCTGTTATCCTGTAGGAATATCTGTCGGCAGTTTCACTTCTCTCCCAGCTGAAGGAAAGCTCCATGGGATTTGCACTTATTTCAAGGTCAGCCGCCGGACGCTCCGGAAGCTTCTTTACTGCAAACTCAGTACGCTCGCTTACCGTTCTCTCACCGGTAACTGTGCTTATAGCCGAAACCTCTGCTGAATATGTACCCTCACGGAGAGTGATATCTGCCTCTGTATCGTTATCTCTTATTTTAAGAGTGGCAGCAACGTCTCCGTTATCGTCCATTACACGTAATGTATATCCGTCAACGCAGTCAGCCGGCGTCCATGTAAAGGTTACAGGTTCAAGAACTCCGCCTGAAGCGTCTGCGCTTATGACAGGCTTCTCCAGAATATAGTCAGCTATATCAAAACGCTGACCCATGACCTCGCTGAATTCACGAAGCTCATAGCTCGACTCCTCAGCAGCTGACAAAACAAGCGTTTTCTCTGCCGCCTCAAGTATATAGCCTCTCTCCTCGTCTCCGTATATTACCCACCGGTTTTTATCCATTTTTTCCGGAGCAAGCGCAGCCATTCTTTCATTGTCCACCGCAAGAGCCTTTTTATCATCGTAAGAAGATATCTCATAGCTGCCGTCGTCGCTGCGGACAAATCGCCAAAGCTGATCGGTTTCATAATCAACCGACGCACTCTTTACATTGGAGCTGTCAGCTACAGTCAGATACTGCTGCTCATCATTCCACGAAAGCTTAGCAAGAAATTCCTCGCCCAGGTCAACGACCTCCTGCTTTACAATAGTGAACCGCACCGGATCGCTGGCGGTAAATCCGCATTCATTCTCTGATTCAACTACAGCGGCATATTCTCCGGCAGCAAGACTCTCTTTACAGCTGGTCTCCTTTATATCATCTACAACACGTATCGGCGTACCATCTGCACTGCTTCCGCTGAATATTTTCAGCCTGTAGCTGTCCGCACCCTCAGCCGGTTCCCAGCTGAATTCCGTAACAGACGGTGCTGCCTCATAATACGCCCATAGTTCAGCTGAAGCCTTTGCAGGGATGTGCTCCTCAAGCGTGAACTGCTGCATACTGCTGTTTACGTTATCCAAAAGCTTTACAGTCCCGTCATCACCTGCACTGATTACCTGACCTGTACTTTCAGCTTCTATAACATAGCCGTCACCGGATTCCACAAAATGCCAGAGATATTCTTCTCCGTCCGGCGAAAGCTTCTTACCGGTTTTTGCATTCACTGCCTCATATGTACAGGTTCCGGTTCGGGTAAACCGCCACACCTGACCGTCTTCTCCGGGCTTTGCAAACGCAACACTCTTTCCGCTTTCAGTAAGCGCAAGACCTGTTCCTCTATTAGTAAGCCGCACAAACAGCTCCTCGCCCATCATTTCAGCCGTTACCGGAGCATACTCCATAAACTCAGGATAGTAGAAATCCCTCGCAAGCTCTGCTCTCTGCTCAAAGTATCTGCTGCTGCAAACCTCGTACTCAGCAGCCCAGAAATATGCCGCTTCATATGCACCCTCAGCTGTATCAGGCGTTCCTGTTAGCAGATAATCATAGTAACCGCTGTAGGCTCCTGTAAGGTCATTCTGAAGGTATGCAAGCTGACCTTCCAGAGTATCATAGCCATATCCCCTTGCTTCACAGAAGCTTTTCAGCTGCTCGAATCTTGGTCCGTTCCACTGCATGATACCATAGCTTATTCTGCCGTTTATATCAACGCATGACGCAGTGGGAATAAATGTACTTTCCTTGTATATGTTCGCCATAAGTCCGCTTGCTGCTGCATGATTGAGTCCCAGCTCCTCTGTAAGGAACTGATAAACATACACATCATTGGCAATAGTCTGACCGCTGACCGACATGGGGACCGCCAGCTTTGCTGCCATAAGCAGACTCATGGACAGCGGTATTATTGTTTTAATATTAAACTTTTTCATAAAATATCTAATCTCCCAAAAATATTCGCAGACAGTTACTTTTCTCTGTCCGGATCCCTTTTACCCCTTCCTGTTCCATAATTATATATCAATTTGTGATAGGTGTCAACAGCTTTAACCATAATTTCCATTATTTTTCACATACCGCTGACATTGCTTACATATAAACGACAGCGTCTATAAAATAAGCGTTTACGCAAAGAAACATCTGGAAGACGGTTTTCATAAAAATTTTTTATTTCTTATTGCGAATAAGTATTGACAAGCTGAGATTTATATGTTATACTATACTTGTAATCAGGGATTACACTTGAAATTAAAATAAAAAATCAAATTTACGGAGGATTATTATTATGAGTAAATATGTATGTTCAGTATGTGGTTATGTTCACGAAGGCGACAGCGCACCTGAGGTATGCCCTATCTGTAAGGTTCCTGCTGAAAAGTTCAATAAGCAGGAAGAGGAAATGGGCTGGGCTGATGAACACGTAGTAGGCGTAGCTGCTGGTGTAGACGAAGAGATCATCGCTGGTCTCCGTGAGAATTTCGCAGGCGAGTGCACAGAGGTTGGTATGTACCTTGCAATGGCAAGAGTTGCACACCGTGAAGGCTATCCGGAAATCGGTCTGTATTGGGAAAAGGCTGCTTACGAAGAAGCTGAACACGCTGCAAAGTTCGCTGAGCTGCTGGGCGAGGTAGTTTCCTCCTCCACAAAGAAAAATCTGGAAATGCGTGTAGCCGCTGAGGCTGGCGCTTGCGCAGGCAAGAAGGATCTTGCTGTAAAGGCTAAGGCGCTGAACCTGGACGCTATCCACGATACTGTACATGAAATGGCTAAGGATGAAGCAAGACACGGCAAGGCTTTCGAGGGTCTGCTGAAGAGATATTTCGGTTAATCTGAAAAAACAGATTCTGCTGCCGCACTTATATATGAGTGCGGCAGCTTTATTTTTCCATCCTTGACAACTCCGCAGGAGTATGCTATGATTTTCATATCACGTATTCATCCAAGGAGAAACATAATGCCTAAGATCCGCTACACCATACCGGACGCTCTCAGAGGTCTGTCACTTGTAAGCATGATAATATACCACGCCATGTGGGATATCGTATATATTTTCGGCGTATCTGCACCGTGGTACCAGACAAAGGGTGCATTCATCTGGCAGCAGAGCATATGCTGGACATTTATCATCCTCTCAGGCTTCTGCTGGCACTTCGGAAGCCATAAGCTTAAAAGAGGACTTATGGTTCTTGCCGGAGCTGTTATCATAAACGCAGTTACAGTCCTTCTGATGCCTCAGAACGCTGTAAGATACGGGGTTCTCAGCCTCATTGCCGCTGGAATGCTGCTGCTTATTCCGATGGACAAGCTGCTGCGTAAAATAAATCCATACGCCGGAATGCTCCTCTCTGCCGGACTTTTCTTTATAACACGGAATATCCCGTCCCGCAGTCTTGGATTCGGAAGCCTCATACTGACAGACCTTCCGCACACGCTCTATAGCAACAACTTCACAGCATGGCTGGGCTTTCCTCACGCTGACTTTCATTCAACCGATTACTTCCCTCTCCTGCCATGGTTCTTCCTGTATCTTGCCGGATACTTCCTTTACTATGTTTTCAGAAGGCTCGATATTCTGAAGCATCTGTCCGCATTCAGCATAGGACCTCTTGAATTTCTCGGCAGACATTCGCTCATCATATATCTGCTGCACCAGCCGGTAATTTATGGTATACTCCAGCTGTTTTTCCTTTTCGCAGCATAAAGGCGCTGTTATAATTTTGTGCTGCTATATATGCTATTTGCATTAAAACTGCAAATTCAAGCGTCAACTCTCTTGTATTTTTCTGCTGTCTCATCTTGACAGAAGATGATTGCGGTGCTATACTATTATACGGAGGTGCTGCAATATGCGTATGGACGAAATCGGATATAACCACAAGCATGATGGTTCTTTCTATATCGACAGACCAAATGGTGCTGGTGACTGGCTGCTTCTTGTAATAAAATCCCCTGCCTGTTTTATAATGGACAACAAGGACATCCACACTCCTGCCTGTTCTTTTATAATATATACTCCCGGACACCCTCAGTTCTATCGTCCGGATACAAACGAATACTATGATGACTGGGTACACTTCGGCCCTGACAACGAGGAAATTGAGCTTATGCGTGAGCTTGGCATCCCTCTGAATGAACCTGTGGCTGTTTCAGATATCACGGATGTTTCCGCTATTGTCAGGAATATGTGCTTCGAGCACTATTCCGCCAATGCCAACCGTGAAAAATCGGTAGATCTTTATTTCCGGCTTCTGCTATATAAGCTGAACGAAAAGACACTTATGCAGCTCAATTCCGCTAAAGCAGCAGAGGGCAGATACTTCGAAAAGCTTTTGTGGATACGGGAATCCATATACCGCTGGCCCGGCAGAGATTATTCCATTGACGATATGGCAAAAGAGCTTTCGTTGAGCCGTTCACGCTTTCAGCATCTGTACACCGAAACCTTCGGTGTAAGCGTAAACAAGGATATCATAAACAGCCGGCTGAAAAAAGCTGTCGAGCTGCTTGAAACCTCAGACCAGTCCATCAGCGATATTGCAAGCATCGTAGGCTACAGCAGTATACAATACTTCACAAGACAATTCAAAAACGAAATAGGCCTTACGCCGGTTCAGTACAGAATCGCTAACAAAAACGCTGAAACTGAGGTCATATCTGAATAAAACAAAATCAGCTGCACCTGTTGAGGAATCCAGGTACAGCTGATTCTTTTCATAATAAGGCAATGCAGTATATATTTATAACGTGCCGGTAGGTCTGAGGAAACCTGTAGGAGACCAGCTGTCAGGAAATCTGCGCCTTTGTACAACACCGTCAATCAGTGTATGTTTATATTATAATACAAGTGTCGATATCGGTCAATACACATTCGTGCTGACTTTTTGTATTTTTGTGCTATTCATTCCCGAGTGTGTGAGCTGATACGTAAATCCGCAACCATCCAGCCAGATTTTACAATCGGTATTTGTTGCGTATTTCCGGTAAAATTCAGCTAATCAGCATTTCTCCGCACTAAAATACAACAAATTTACACGTATGTAAATTTATGCTGTATTCATAAAAACGCAAACAAAAGCGAGCCTCTGACGGCTCGCTTTTATAATATAGTATCATATCATCACAATACGATCTTTACCCGATATTTTCTCAGCCACTCATTCAGCTGTACAAAATATGCAATAGTCTGGGGCTTTGCCATAAGCTGACCGTACCACTGCACCTGCTCACTGCCGTCAAGCAGCTCCTCCAGACGTGACCGGTTCACAAGCTTCAGCAAAGGTGCGTCCGGTGAGCTGATTATCGCACGGAGCATTTTCGACACAGCAAGGAAATACGCAGGATTATGGGTCTTGGGATAAGGACTCTTCTTACGCCAGAGTATTCTCTCCGGCAGATAGTCCTTCATCGCCTCACGAAGCAGACCCTTTTCATAGCCCCTGTGATCCTTATATTCCCACGGAACATTGTACAGATACTCCGCTATCCTGTGGTCGCAGAAAGGCACACGAACCTCAAGGGAGCTGTACATACTCATCCTGTCCTTACGGTCGAGAAGATTCTGCATGAACCAGTCCATATTCAGAAGCATCATCTCTCTTGTGCGGCTGTCAGCTGTGCTTTCTCCTGAAAGCTTTTCAGCCTCTCCGATGGTCTTTCTATAGGCAGCGTCCACATATGCCTTTCCGTCAATAAGCTCACTCAGCTCATCGTTAAGGAAGGACTGGCGATAGGATGTGCTCTGTGCCCATGGGAACCCTTCGCTCATGCGTATTGTTTCATCCCTGTACCAAGGATATCCTCCGAATATCTCATCTGCACATTCACCGGAAAGCGCAACCGTTACATGACGCTTTATGTCCTTACAGAACAGCAGCAGGGAACTGTCAACATCCGCCATACCCGGAAGAGCTCTTGCCTCCATAGCAGGAACCAGTGCACCGGCAAGCTCAGGCGTATCAAGAGCTGTAACATGACTTTCACTGCCCAGATATTCTGCCATATCACCGATAAATTCTGCGTCACTTGTAGGCTGGAATCTGCTTTTCTGAAAGTAGCGGTCATTGCTTTTATAATCAAGGGAAAATGTGGGCAGAATCCTGCCCTGCTTTTTGAAATACCGTGCAGATACAGAAGAAATTATACTGGAATCAAGTCCGCCCGAAAGGAATGTTCCCACAGGCACATCCGAAACAAGCTGTCTTGTTACAGAGTCCTCCACAAGCCAGCGGACGTGCTCTGCGGTCTGTCCGATATTCTCGGTATGAGGAACAGCTCTGAGCTTCCAGTATGTTTTCTTATCCAGCCCTGTTTTGCTGTAATAAGCCTGCTCTGCACGCCTTAGCTCACGCACCGTCCTGAACACGCCGTATCCGGGCGTTCTGCCTGGCATCATCAGAATAAGCTCTGAAAGTCCTCTTATGTCTATCTCATGAGGAACATCCGGATGCTGCATCAGGGAATTTATATCCGATGCAAACACAAGCCCATCTGCCGTCTCAGCATAAAAAAGAGGCTTGACGCCCATTCTGTCACGAACAAGCCACAGCCTTTCTTTTTTATGTTCCCATACAGCAAAAGCATATATACCATTAAAGCTGTCAAGGCATTTCTCACCCATCAGTATATAGCTCCAGAGCACAGCCTCAGTGTCGCAGTCTGTTTCAAATACAGCGCCAAGACTCCTGAGTTCATTCCGCAGCTCACTTGTATTATACAGCTCGCCGTTATATACAATAGTATATGTTTCATCCCCATAGCTTCTCGTCATAGGCTGTCTGCCCTTTTCCACATCAATAACAGACAGTCTCCTGTGAGCCATTACACAGTGAGCCTCCGTATCAAACATACCCTCCTGATCGGGACCTCTCCTCAGAAGAGCGTTCTGCATTCCGGCAAGTATCCTTTTCTGCTGCCTCATATCTTTCTCAAATCCGACCATACCGCAGATTCCGCACATACAAAAACCTCCGACTATACAATATTTCTACAATACAGTATATGCAGATTTTCTCAGTATGTGCATATTTTCCGTTCACCGGAGCTGTGAAATTATTTCCTCGGCGATCTCCTCACGATTGCGTCTCCTGTCCATTGACAGCTTCTCAATATATCTGTGGGCATCCTGCTCAGTCATTGATTTTTTATCTATAAGCATACACTTCGCACGTGAAACCGTCCGCAGCTCACTGAGTTTTTTCTGAAGGCGGATATTTTCCTGCTTGACTGCAAGAAGCCTGCTCCTCATTGCAAGCCCTGAACTTATCGCCTGATGAAATGCAATCTTATGGATGGGCTTAGGCACAACAGTCACACCATATCCGATAGTGCGGTTCATGATATCGTCAGCAGCGTCTGCCCTGCAAAGAAGTATGATGCCGGCACTTACTGTACCGCTGAGCTGTACCGCAAGCCTGTCGCCCTGTTCATCAGACAGCGGCATATTTATAAGTATAAGGTCAAAGGAATCACTGCCGGTACAGCGCCTTGCTTCTCCTCCATTTGAAGCTGTGCAGATATCACTGAAGCCGCACTGACGGAGAAATGAAGCCGCTGCCGAGCCTATGTCAGATGCACCTGTTACAAGCAACGCACGTCTGCCCTGCAATGCTCATCACTCCTTTCAACAGTATGCTGTCAGTCCTCTGAACGGTTCATATTTCTAAGAAAATTACGTGTACACGCCTCCGGAACATAGCGGGCTGTAAACTTGCTTTCCGCAGTCATACGTGCAGCTTCACTGAGAGCAGCCGGAAGCCTTGGTTCTGCGCCTGTATCTGTATGAGCAGCATTTTTCATGCCCTCAATTCCTGCCTCAAGAAGCAGCTGGATAGTGAGATAGGGATTGCAGTGGGCATCAGCAGAGCGCACCTCCAGCTGAGGCTCGCAGCCCGGCAGCTCAAAGCGTCTGACAGGACGCAGAGTGCCATTCCTTCTCATGACATCAAGACGGCGGAATGAGCTTTCTGTGGGATTCATAAAGGAGGTGAACTCCGGCATACGCCTAATAACGCCGGCTGAAAACGCCTTGCCCAGCTCATTGTTCTCAGTAAACAGAGGCTTCCCATCCTTAGTGATACTGATATATATTTTCAGTGCACTGCCTATCGCATCGGGCAGCGGCTTCGGGTCAAAAGACGCATAAAGCCCGTGAGCCGCAGCTATTGTCTTTACTACAGCCTTGTAGTGCATCATATTGTCAGCAGCCTTCAGCGGATCGCTGCTTGCAAAGTCTATCTCATTCTGACCGGGGCCTGATTTATGGCAGGATGAGATCGGTCTGAGTCCCATTTCCTCAAGAGCAAGGCATATCTCACGTCTTGTATCCTCGCACTTGTCAAGGGGAGCAATATCCAGATATCCGCCGTTATCATAGGGTATCCTTGTAGGATTACCCTCCATGTCAGTCTTGAACAGATAAAACTCACAGCGTGTGCTTACTCTGCACCGACAGCCAAGACTTCTGAGCTTTTCCACGGTTTGCCGAAGATTTCTCCGCAGGTCGCCCTCATATGGAGTTCCGTCGGTTCGGTAAAGATCGCAGAGAAATCGCACAACTCTTCCGGACTGAGGTCTCCACGGAAGCACCGACAGAGAGTCAGAATCCGGTTTCAGCATAAGCATCTCAGGAACATCCTCAAGCATATCAGCTGTGTAGAATGGGATGCCATATTCAATAGCTCTCGAAAGCTCGCCGGGCATTATGGCAATATTCTTCATATTGCCTGAGGTATCACAAAAGGACATACGGATAAACTTTATATCATTGTCCTCAATAAAACCATGCGTATCATCTGGTGAAAAATACATATCATTTCTCCTTATATTGTTATTTATGAGTTCAGCAGAAAAGGCTGCCGCAGCCGGTATGGTGCAGCAGCCCTCATATTTTACGGAATAATCATTACAGGTGTGCCGACTTCAACCGCATAGAACAGATCCTTTGCAAATGCAGGCGGCAGATTGATACAGCCATGTGAACCGTTATACATATAGATATCTCCGCCGTATGCTGAACGGTTAAGGTCATGGAGTCCGACACCGCACCATGAAATATTCATCCAGTAATCAACGGGTGCTTCATAGCCCTCACCGATAAGTGATATGTCACGTTCTCTTGTCCACACCTTGAATACGCCTGTGGGAGTAGCTCTGTCAGGATTGGTCTGAGTACCTGTTACACAGTCAGATTCCATAAGCAGTGAGCCATTCTTATAGAACCATAAATGCTGGTTTGTGATGTCAACTTCGATATACGTATCGCCTATATCATCAGTTGCACGACTGTAGCCTCGCAGGATATATTCCGGCTCAACTGTAACGCTTTCGCCAGCCTTGATAAGCTCAACGAGTGCTTCTGTAGTAGCAGTTACATCTGTCTGCCAGCCGTAGATGCCCTGTGAGCCCAGCGGCAGCTCAATGGTGCCCTGAAGCGTTGAGTGGAAGGTTCTTGTATATCCAGCCTTGTATGTATCATACTTGTCAGCAAGATTTGCCTGTACCCACGCCTTTACAGCATTCTCATCAACCGCAACATTTCCATCAGCGTCAGCTGAAACCCACTCTATCATAGTAGAGGATTCCAGAACCTCCTGACGGTCTTCAAAATCATATGTAATAGTGAGACCATTCATAGCATTAGCTTCATCGCAGGCCTTCTGGAGACTTACGGCAGTTTTCTCAGCCTTCAGGTAGCAGTCGCAGTCCTCAAGAGTGATCGTAGTCTTACCTCCTCTTACCTGTTCAAGAGCATATTCAACAAGAACATCAACATCTATCATATCGCCGTCATCCTCAGGAATGATAACGTATGTACCGTCTGTCTGCTTCTGGAGATAAGCGTCAGTAGGCGGCGCACTGCCCCATGTATAGGAGCTGATAAGTGCAGCCAGCTCGTCTTCATCATAAGTATTTATAAGCTTTGTATTATATTCAGCCTTGCCGAAATAGCTTGTGAACCAGAGCATTGTATTGCGGGACGCAGCTTCTTCAAAGGCAGAATCGTCATCAAATGTAATGGCAGAACCAAACTCCTCGCCTGTGAATTTCACCTCTTCGCCGCTTTTCTTTATGAATGTAAGGCCCTGAACATTTCCCTCGTGAAGTACTGCCTCCTTAGCCTCATCCATTGTCATGCCGCTGATATCAACACCGTTCATGTATGTGTTAGGCAGGAATCCCTTGCTGCACATGAGCATACCTGCTACATACGCTATAATAAGAAGCATAACCGCAGCGAAAGCAATAATTATTCCAGCCATGTTCTTTTTCTGGGCAGCCTCCTGCTGTGCCTGATACCGCTGGTTCTGACGGTAATCTCTAGGTATTTCATAGTCATATGTCTCATCAGCACGTCTGCGCTTCTGAGGTGCAGGCTGACGCTGTACATAACGCTGCGCCTCTGCAGCAGTAGATGATGGAGCTGACGGTCTTCTTGCCGGACGAGGAGAATCATCAATAGAATTCATGGACTCCTTGATACGGCGCATCTTTTCCATTTTATCATCAGTCGCAGCCGGCTGTGATACACCTCTTGACGACTGGGCTGTGCGCTTTTTAGCAGGAGAAGACGCTGCCTTCCGGCTGGAAAGCTGTGCTACGCTCTTATTGCTTGCTGCTCTGCGCTGAGACGGCTGTGCCGGCTTCTTCTGACCGCCTGAAAGAGACTGCTGCATCTGACGGTGAAGCTCCTCCTTGGACATCCTCGGCGGCGCTGCAGCACCGCTGCGCTGACTGTACTGCTGGTTTCTGTTCTCGTTCAAAATGATCTTCCTTTCTCACTGTAATACATTCTATATATAAGCTTTCATATATGTCAATGGCATATCTTCTCACGATTTCCTTATTCATTATATAATACCTCATTCATTTTGTCAACCATTTTCGACAACTTATCCGGATTGATTTTATTCTGTAACCGGTTTGTTTTATATCCTTCCGCCGGCTTATCCACGAGTATCTGCCATACGGCAGTTTCATCAAATGAACGTCCTGTTTTTTGTGCATATGCGACAATTTTGGGACAAATCTTTGGTAAATGTTGCGGTTGACAGGCAGTTGTTAAAAGTATTATAATAATAGCGGGTAGATTTGGCATTGAGGAGTGCCGACATTCATCTGCCCGGCAGATCTGGCATTGAGGAGTGCCTGCGTTCATCTGCCGACAAACAATATTATTGGTTTTATTGTAGGAGGTATAACCAATGGAAATGAAAAATGTAAAAAGAGCGCTGGCTGCTGTTCTGGCAGCAAGCACGCTGGTATCAGGCGCCGTATCAACAACCGCTGACGCCTATACCGGCACAAATGTTGATTCTGTCAGCATGACCATGCCTTTAGTAGCGGCAAGTACTGTAAGCGTAGTTGCTTCTGCCGGCTATGAGGAAGGCGCATACGCAGTATGGGCACCTGTTGACGGTGCGGACGGCTACAATGTATACTGTGACGGTGTACAGCTTGATTCTATGCTCATCCGTCAGTACAAGAATGGTTCCTTCCGTGCAGACGCTGTAGGCATCAAGGCTGGCAGCCACACACTGAAGATCGTTCCTACAAAGGGCGGTTCTGAAATGACTTCCGCAGCTGCCGAAACTTCTGTTACATCTGTATCTTATGACAGAAGCGGTTTCTGCTTTGCAAGCAATTCTATTACAGGCGGTTCAGGTATCGGTGCATACAATGATGACGGTACTCTGAAGAGCAATGCAGTTGTTCTTTATGTAACTGAGGATACTAAGAACACAATTACAATGGACGTTCAGACAGCAGCTTCCAAAACTACATCCTGCACAGGTATCGGTGCAATTCTCAAGGCTATGCAGAAGGGCTATGAAACACGTCCGGTTTGCATCCGTATCATCGGTAAGGTAACTATCGATGGCATCAATACATCCGGCGACACAAACAATATGCTTTTCAAGGCAAGCTCCACAGACAGCCCGATCCAGAACATCACTGTTGAAGGTATCGGCGACGACGCTACCTGCTATGGCTGGGGTATCCGCTGCCAGAGAGCAAGAAGCATTGAGATCAGAAACCTTGCTGTTATGCTCTTCGGTGATGACGGTATCGCTCTGGAAACAGACAACTACAATATCTGGGTTCATGATAATGATATTTTCTACGGCACAGCCGGCGGCGACGCTGACCAGGCTAAGGGCGACGGTTCCATGGACCTGAAGAATGACTCCAAGTACATTACTATTTCTTATAACCACTTCTGGGATTCAGGAAAAATGTCCCTCTGCGGTATGAAGAGCGAGACAGCTGAAAACTGGATCACATATCATCACAACTGGTTCGACCACTCTGACTCCCGTCATCCTAGAATCCGTACAATGTCCGTTCACGTATACAACAACTACTACGACGGCAACTCTAAGTACGGTGTAGGCGTTACAATGGGCGGCTGCGCATTCGTTGAAAGCAACTACTTCAGAAACTGTAAGTATCCTATGCTCATCTCTATGCAGGGCAATGACGGCGGTACCTTCTCCAGCGAGGACGGCGGTATCATCAAGTCCTACGGCAACTACATGGAGGGTCAGACAGGCTACACAACATATCAGGAAAACAACACTGAGTTTGACGCTTACGAGGCTTCCTCAAGAAATGAACAGGTTCCGTCCTCTGTAAAATGTGTTCAGGGCGGAACAAGCTATAACAACTTCGATACAAACAGCAGCATCATGTACAGCTATACTCCCGATGCAGCAGCTGACGTTCCTTCAAAGGTTATGACACTTGCCGGCCGTGTTGAGGGCGGAGACTTTGAATGGGAATTCAACGATTCTGCTGATGATACAGATTACGCTGTAAATACAGCTCTCATGTCTGCTATTACATCCTATACATCCGATGTTGTTGCTATCGGAAGCGGCTTCGCAAACATCGAAGGCGGCAATATCACTACAACTACAACTACTGCTACTACAACTACAAAGAAGGGTGAAACTACAACAACATCCAAGTCTACAACTGCTACAACAGCTTCCTCAGGCAGCACAGTAACAGCAGGCGACTATGTTCACAACTTCACTGAGAATGATATGTCAAGCACATTCTATGCGATCAACGGTAACACATCCACTTCCAAGGGCACAGTTACTTATAATGGTCTCACGCTGACAAGATGCCTGAAGATGGAATCTGCTACAACTATCGACTTCAACGGTTCCGGCAAGCTGACTCTGGTATTTGCAGAGGCAGGCAAGACTGTAAAGGTTGACGGCACAAAGTATACTACTGACGCAAGCGGTATTGTAACTATAGATCTGGCAGAAGGCAATCACCAGATCACAAAGGGTGACGCCATCAATATGTTCTACATGGTTCTTTCCGGTAAGGGCGGCACTGTTGTAACAACTGCTTCAACCGGCAGCTCACAGGGCGGCACTACTGCAACAACTACAAAGACAACCGGTTCTTCCACAACAAACGGCGTTACAGGCGACCTTGACGTAGTAAGCTCCGGCGGCTGGAACGAAATGATGTATCTGGTTGTATCCGGTGTTTCTGACGCTGACGTAACTGCAGTTTCCTACAGCGGTCCTACTTCCGGTTCTCTCACAGGTCAGGACTTCGAGTATCTTGTAAGAGACGTTTCCAACGGCACACGTGTTGACGTAACAGGTCTGACTGCTGGTGTATACTCCATCACAATGGAAACTACAAAGGGTAATGTTACTGTTTCCAACATCGGCGTTGGCAAGCAGGATCGTTCCGGTTATGCTCACTATAACTACACCGCAGGCGTTGGCGCTTACAACGATGACGGTACTCTGAAGGATAATGCTGTTGTTCTCTATGTAACAGATGGCAACAAGGATACAGTATCCGTAACATCCAAGGACGGCACAACTGTAAAGGGTATCGGCAACATTCTTAACTCCGCTGGTAAGGATAACGGTTCCGGCGCAACATCAAAGGGCGGTACTCCTAACACAAACAACGGTATCATTGAAAAGATCGCTAAGGACGGCACACCGCTGGTAATCAGAATCATCGGAAACGTAACTGCTCCGGCAGGTCTGACAGAATTTGACTCCATCAACTACGGCGGCACTGAAGGCGACAACGGCTTTATGGCAAGAATGCAGTCCGGTAAGGATGTAACTATCGAAGGTATCGGTACTGACGCTACTATCAACGGCTGGGGTATCCACTTCATTGCAGAATCCGGCAACACAAGCCTCGGTAAGAGCTTCGAAGTAAGAAATATCGCATTCAGAAACGTTCCTGAAGACTGCCTCGGTATGGAAGGTCAGCAGGGCGACAATGCACTGACAGCTCCTGTTGAAAGATGCTGGATCCACAACTGCGAATTCTATGCTCCTAAGATCTCCAATCCTGCTGAATCCGATAAGGACGGCGGCGACGGCGCTTGCGACTTCAAGCGTGGTCAGTATTTCACAAACAGCTACTGCTACTATGAAGGCTATCACAAGACAAACCTCGTTGGCTCCGGCGACACAAGCCTTCAGTATCACCTGACATATCACCACAATTACTGGAAGAACTGCGAATCCCGTGGCCCGCTGGCTCGTCAGGCTGACATCCATATGTACAACAACGTATTCGACGGTCAGACCAGCTACTGCCAGAACCCGAGAGCAAATGCTTACATTTTCTCTGAATACAACTACTTCAAGGATTCCAAGGATCCGGTTGAGGTTACAAGCGGCGGCGTTGTAAAGAGCTACAACGACATCTACGACAACTGCAGAGGCAACATGCAGGCTACTGTTGTAAGCAGCAGAACTGAAACTGTAGCTTCTGACTGTATCTATGCAGGCTTTGAACTGGATTCCTCTATGGCTTACGTTGCATCCGGCAATTACGAGATCCTGGAGGCTACATCAACACTCGGCTCTGATCTGACAACTCTGTTCGAAGCAGACGGCGGCTGTATGGATGAAATGAGCATCTCTGGCGATGTTACTGTAAATCCGAATGTAACTCAGACAACTACATCCACAACAACTACTACAACTACTACTGATTCTTCTACTGCTTCTT
>JAZNOB010000164.1:0-6789 GCA_045580565.1 Ruminococcus sp. | reverse complement strand
ACAGCGTTCTTAATAGCCTTTTCCATAGTACCAACCGGCAGAGCGTCCTCGCAGAGGAGAGACAGGTCTCTTGTGATAGCCGGGAACTTGGGAGAAGTCGGAGGCCAAGCGGTCTTAGGAAGACAATTTCATCACACAACCCCTTGGCTCACAGAACGACATGGCTACGATCCGACTTGCCTACAGCGTTCTTAATAGCCTTTTCCATAGTACCAACCGGCAGAGCGTCCTCGCAGAGGAGAGACAGGTCTCTTGTGATAGCCGGGAACTTGGGAGTTTCCTTATAGGATACCTCAGTCTGAGCCAGAGGCAGCATTTCAGTGAGATTGAGCTTAGCAGCGTAAACTCTTACGCCGAAGCCGTAGTTTTCCTGAACCGCCGGATGAAGCTCACCGAGGAAACCAATAGCAGCGCCGTCCTTCAGGATAACTGCGCTTCTGCCGGGATGAAGTGCGCATACTTCTTCAAATGTGCCGTCCTCAGAAGCACGTACATACTCGCAGTCAGAAATGCCGATCTCAGCAAGGAGAGCGTCAACAGTACCCTTCATATCGAAGAAGTCGATATCATCACCATACATACCAACAGTCAGTCTTGTAGGCTCGTTCGGAAGCTTGCCTTCTTCAGTGGGGATATATTCTTTGCCTATCTCATAAAGCTTTACAGCAGCGTTTCTGTTCTTGTAGTTGCCTGCAAGGATATCGAGCATTGAGGGCAGGGTAGTGGTTCTCATGATGCTTGTATCTTCACCCAGAGGATTGCTGATGGTAACAGTATTGCGGAGACTGCTGTCAGCCGGCAGATTTATTCTGTCAAAGCACTTGGGAGATGTAAAGGAATATGTGAGAATACCATAGCATCCAAGAGAAACCATAGTGTTTTCAGCTGTTCGGAGGAACTTCTGCTCCGGAGTGAGAGCCGCATTTGCAGCACCGGAGAGAACTGTTGACGGAATGTTATTGTAGCCATAGATACGTGCAACCTCTTCAGCAATATCAGCCGGTCTTTCAAGGTCGATACGGAATGAGGGGGAAATGCACTTGTCGCCCTTGACCTCAATG
This sequence comes from Ruminococcus sp., assembly GCA_045580565.1. GTDB lineage: Bacteria > Bacillota > Clostridia > Oscillospirales > Ruminococcaceae > Ruminococcus_C. The sequence continues at coordinate 5,728 of JAZNOB010000164.1, read as the reverse complement.
CCGAGACCATTGAGAGTCTTGACCATTTCCTCACGTGAAATATCTGTGCCAAGGAAACCGTTTATCCACTCAGGGCAGAACTCGATCTCATTTCTGGGCTTAATAGATTTTACAACATCAATAGTTGTTGCTACAGGCTCGCCTGCGCCAAGCTCCTGAACCAGCTGGAGTGCTCTTGTCAGTGAACGGATACAGCCTTCAGCGTCCATGCCCTTTTCGTAGCGTGCAGAAGCGTCGGTTCTCATTCCGAGCTTTTTAGCGGTGCGGCGAACCTGTACCGGTTCGAAGTATGCGGACTCAAATACAACAGTAGCAGTATCATCCATGATGCCGCTGTATTCGCCGCCCATAACGCCTGCAACAGCGATAGGCTTTTCACTATCAGCAATTACCAGCATTTCAGAGGAAAGTGTGCGCTCCTGACCGTCGAGAGTTGTGATAGTCTCGCCGTCCTTAGCATTTCTTACGATGATGTGTGAATCCTTTACATAGCGCAGGTCGAATGCGTGCATAGGCTGACCGTATTCAAGCATTACATAGTTTGTGATGTCAACCAGATTGTTGATAGGACGAACGCCTGAGGCACGGAGTCTTTCTCTCATCCATCTGGGAGAAGGTCCTACCTTTACGTTCTTTACGATGCCGGCAGCGTATCTGGGACAGAGAGTCTCGTTCTCAATGTCAACCTTCAGGATGTCATTGATGTCCTCGTCTGTACCAGTGAAAGATGGTTCTTCCACGCAGAGAGGCGTATCAAATGTAACAGCAGCCTCTCTTGCAAGACCTGTAACAGACAGGCAGTCCGGACGGTTGGAGGTTATCTCAAATTCTACTGATGTGTCGTTCAGTCCGATAGCGGAGTGGATATCCTGACCAAGCTCGCATTCCTCCTCAATGAGGAAGATGCCGTCAGAGATCGCATAGGGGAAATCATTTACAGTAAGACCAAGCTCACCGAGAGAGCAGAGCATACCGCAGCTTTCAACGCCTCTGAGCTTACCTTTCTTGATCTTGATGCCGCCGGGCAGCTCTGCGCCGACCATGGCAACGGGCACGATGTCGCCAGCCTTTACATTAGGCGCACCGGTAACGATCTGGATAGGCTCGCCCTGACCGACGTCAACCTGACAAACCACCAGATGATCGGAATTTTCGTGAGGAACAACAGACAGAAGCTTGCCTACAACAACGTTCTTTACCTCGCTGCCTTCAGTCTCAAAGCATTCTACCTTTGAACCGCTCATAGTCATACCTGCGCAGAAATCAGCAACAGGGATATCTTTCTTTATATAATCAGAAAGCCATTTCATTGATAAATTCATTGCTATTTACATTCCTTTCAATTGAATTTTAAAACCACACTAGGCTCCCCTTAGTAAGGGGAGCTGTCAGCGAAGCTGACTGAGGGGATTGTAATAAATGTGTAGAGTTTTAGTTTATCATTCTCTTCGCAATCCCCTCCGTCACGCCTGCGGCGTGCCACCTCCCCTTACTAAGGGGAGGCTGTCTAGTGAATCTGATTCATTTAAAACTGCTCTAAGAAACGATAATCATTCTCAAACAGCAGTCTCATATCACTGATGTTGTATCTTCTCATAACAACACGTTCAAGACCGAGACCGAATGCAAAGCCGGAATAAACGCTGCTGTCGATACCGCAGCCTTCCAGAACCTTAGGATGGACCATACCAGCACCAAGCAGCTCGATGTAGCCCTCGTTCTTACAGATACGGCAGCCCTTACCCATACATCCGAAGCACATAACGTCAACCTCAGCGCTGGGTTCAGTGAACGGGAAGTGGTGAGGACGGAGACGGATAGTGCATTCCTCGCCGTAAAGACGCTTCATAAGCATTTCAAGAGTACCCTTGAGGTCAGCCATAGTAATGCCCTTATCTACAACAAGACCCTCGATCTGGTGGAACAGAGGAGAATGCGTAGCGTCAACAGCGTCGGAACGGAAAACTCGTCCGGGAGAAATAACACGGATAGGCGGCTTCTGGTTTTCCATAACGTGAACCTGAACAGAGGAGGTCTGTGTACGGAGCAGGATATTGTTTGTAATATAGAATGTATCCTGAGTATCTCTTGCCGGATGATCCGGAGGAAGATTCAGGGCCTCGAAGTTGTAGTAGTCATATTCGACCTCAGGGCCGTCGGCGATCTCAAAGCCCATGCCAAGGAATATTTCCTTGATCTCGTTTTCTACGATAGTAAGCGGATGCAGACTTCCTACAGACTGCTTCTTGCCGGGCAGAGTAACGTCTATAGTCTCAGAGGAAAGCTTCCTTTCCATTTCGAGGCTTGCGATCTCTCCCTGCTTTGAGGCAATAGCTTCTTCGATAGACGCTCTTACCTCATTAGCCAGCTGACCCATAACCGGTCTTTCCTCAGCGGAGAGCTTGCCCATCTGCTTGAGAATAGCAGTAAGTGCGCCCTTTTTACCCAGATACTTTACACGGAGAGTATCGAGAGCCTTTGCGTCTGTAACTGCACCCAGTTCTGCGGCAGCTTCCAGACGGATTGCTTCCAGTTGTTCTTTCATGTTATTTTCATCCTTCCACGGCAGCGCCGTATTTTTTATTTTGATGTGCCAGGAAACGGCATAAAAAAAGCCCTGTCCCGAAAACAGGACAAGACACAGCTTGCGTATAACCACCCATTTCCCAAGAGCCATCACTCTCTTGTCCTTAACGCAGACATTACGTTTCCACCTACAGCAAAAAGTTTCAGCAGAACCACTCAGAAGTGAACTTCAGAATCAAAACAGACAGCATACTTTCAGCCATGGTATGCCTCTCTTTGGACTGTAAAACTGACTCCTACTCTCTTCGTCCCAGTGTTATATTAGTATTATAGTCAATTCCCGAAAAAAAATCAAGTCTTTTCTTGAAATTTAACAAATTATATGGTAAAATAGAAATACAACACTATTTTTATATCTGAAGGAGACTTATCATGACAGATCGTTTTACAGAGCACCTTGTAAAGAAGGTACCCTCATCTCAGGATAATCTGAAGAAGCTGCTGCTTATTGCAGGCCTGCTTATTGCGGTGGCAGGTACGGCTTTTATTGCAGTTTCAACAGGCTGGCTCATTATTCTTGCCATCACTATAGCCCTTATATATCTCGGATACTATCTGCTTACAGGTATGGGCGTGGAGTATGAGTACACCTTTACAAACGGTGAGCTTGATATCGACAAGATAGTTGGTCAGCGCAAGAGACAGAATCTTATCACAGTTGACGCAGAGAAGTTTGAGGACTTCGGCAGAATAACGGCAGATACGCCGGAAAAGCCGGATGCAACTCTCGTACTTTGCAGCGACAATACCGGCGAGGGCGAATACTACGCTGATCTGACTACAGAGGAATACGGCGAGACACGTATAATATTCACACCAAGCGAAAAGATGGCGGCTTATATCGAGGAGGCACTTCCCAGAGCGCTCCGATACCATAAGCAGCACGGTATCTGATGCTTTTAAGGAGGAAATATCATGCCTGATATCAGAACGATCATTGTAATAGCAGCTATAGCCTATTTTCTTATAGTGAACATTGCCGCACTTGCTCTTATGTGTACCGATAAACTGAAGGCGAAAAAGGGTGCAAGGCGCATACCGGAAAAGACGCTTTTCCTTGCGGTGATCCTCGGAGGAGGCATCGGCGGAACTGCCGGAATGTATATCTTCCGCCACAAGACGAAGCACTGGTACTTTGCAATCGGTTTTCCGCTTATTACTATTATAGAAGCAGCTGCGGTACTGCTGTTCCTGTTTTTATGAGCTGAGGATTGTTCAAAACTTACAAATCGGGTTCAAAGCTCTTGTGCTTAATCACGGAATTACATGAATTATTCCGAAAACAGCTGTACATTGACTGATACATTTGGTATAATGTTTAACGTATCTTAATTAGAACGGAGAACGATTTATGCGATTTTACTATAGGCGTGCTGCCGCTGTGCTGTTGTCAGCGATACTTGCAGTAACTGCTTCTGTGTGTCCTGCTGCTGAAGCAGAGGAGCCGGCAGTGTTTGCTGATGAGAATACTGAAATGCTGCTTGCCGGCGATGAGACGGATGAAGCTGCGGTTGAAAACTGGCTTTCTGTTGCAGGAGAGGTACTCGTTTACTATGCGGAATACTCCGCCGGTCTTGAACCGCTTGTTACTGAAAGAAACTGGCGATTCTATGACGTCATAGCCGATAAGACGATCGATCTTAATGACGCAGCATATTTCCTGAACCTGTATTCGTCTTTTGGCGCAGGGCTTGAGTTCAGCGGCTACATACCTGAGCGTAACGGCGAATATTCGCCCCTTGTTCCATCGGAAGGCACGACGACAACTACTCCAGCAGCTACAACTACGACGTCTGCTGAAACTACCACGACTTCAGCTTCAACTACAGCTTCCAAAACAACGACTGCTTCAACTACAGCCTCAACAACTGTTCCCACAATATCTACAACTCCTGTTACTACAACTACTTCTGCAACTACTACAAAGACTGGGTTCACCGAAAACGGCGCCGGTAAATACATAGTTGACGCTACAGCTCTCAACATGAGAAGCGGACCGGGTACAGGCTATTCTGTTGTTGTGCTTATACCAGGAGGAGCGACGGTCACTGTTACTGCTACAGGAAGCAATAACTGGGCAGTGGTTGAGTATGAGGGCTATTCGGGATACTGCTCCATGGACTATCTTGTTCCGGCATCAGAGTCGGAGACTACTACTTCGGCGACTACAACAAAGACAACCACCACAACTACAAAAACTACCACAGCATCCAAGACTACGACTACAGCAAAGACTACGACATCCAAGACTACGACTACAGCCAAAACTACAACAACGTCAGGCAAGACAACGACTGCCAAAACTACAACAACGTCAGGCAAGACAACAACTGCCAAAACTACAACAACGTCAGGCAAGACAACGACTGCCAAAACTACAACAACGTCAGGCAAGACAACGACTGCCAAAACTACAACAATGTCAGGCAAGACAACAACTGCCAAAACTACAACAACGTCAGGCAAGACAACAACTGCCAAAACTACAACAACGTCAGGCAAGACAACAACTGCCAAAACTACAACAATGTCAGGCAAGACAACAACTACAGCAAAGACTACAACATCTGAACCGGATACAGCTGAAACTACAACATCCACAACAGGCACAAGCTCTACGTGGTCGGCGTCAACAAAGCAGACTACAACTACAGCAAGCACCACTGCATCAACCGCCGGGCCTACTGTGCCGACAACTACAAGTAAGACAACTACCGGTACGACAAATACGACAATATCCGGTGAAACTACCGCTTCCGGCGAGACTGCGGTAACTGAAACCACTACTGTAACAACTACTACCGTTATAACCAGAACGCCTCATTCATGGGGAATCGACGTTTCTGTATATCAGGGCGATGTTGACTGGGAGGCTGTAAAGGAAAGCGGAGTTGACTTTGCTATAATAAGAGCAGGCTACGGCAAGCACATCAATCAGGAGGACAAATACTTCGACATAAACATGGAGAACGCCAAAGCTGCGGGACTCAATTGCGGTGCGTACTGGTTCAGCTATGCAACCACTCCTGAAGCGGCAGAGCTTGAAGCGGATGTGTTCTACGAGGTCATAAAGGATTACAAGTTTGAGTATCCTGTGTTCTTCGATTACGAGACAAGCACCCAGTATCAGCTGGATCCTGAG
>JAZNOB010000163.1:0-5742 GCA_045580565.1 Ruminococcus sp. | reverse complement strand
AAGATTTCCCGTCCCAAAGTCCGGAGTTTCGTTAAACGGTTGAAATAAATTTCCCTGTATGATATAATACTATATATATTATTCATGTAGAAAGGAAGGGATAACAATGGAAATTGCTATTCTAATTTTGCTTATTGCTGCAGTTGCGCTTCTGGTTATCATTATCTTAAAGCTTTCAGCCGGCAAGACTGATGATATTTCAGTTCAGGTAAACAGGAACATTTCGCAGCTTGAGGGCAGTATGCAGGATTCTCTCAGCCGTCTGAAGCAGGAGCTTGGAGCTTCAACAGCACTGTCAATGGAATCAATGGGCAGTATGCTATCAAAAAGCAATTCCCAGTCTGCACAGCTTCAGCAGGAAAATGTGCAGCTGCTTACACAGTCTGTAACAGGGCAGCTAAGACAGTTCGAGGAACGTCTTAAAACGCTGGAGACTACCAACCAGCAGAAGCTTGAGGATATGCGCCAGACCATGACCCACCAGCTTACACAGCTCCAGAACGACAATGCACAGAAGCTTGACACCATCCGCAATGCGGTAGACGAGAAGCTTCAGAAAACACTGGAGGAAAAGATGAACCAGTCCTTCCAGCTGGTGAGCCAGCGGCTTGAGGAGGTCTACAAGGGTCTTGGCGAGATGCAGAACCTTGCGATGGGCGTAGGCGACCTGAAAAAAGTCCTCTCAAATGTAAAGACACGTGGTATTCTTGGAGAGATCCAGCTTGGTGCAATTCTTTCGGAGATCCTTGCACCGGAGCAGTATGATACCGAAGTTGTGACTGTGCCGGGCAGCCGTGACCATGTTGAGTTTGCTGTGAAGCTGCCAGCAGCTGACACTGAAGGTTTTATCTACCTGCCCATTGACAGCAAATTCCCTGGCGACACCTTCGCTGCACTTCAGGACGCTTACAGCACCGGCGACCCCGAAGCTGTAAAACAGGGCAGAAAGCAGCTTCAGGCTGTTATCAGAAAATGCGCCAAGGACATCAGCTCAAAGTACATAGCTCCGCCTCACACGACCAATTTCGCAATACTGTTCCTGCCCTTTGAGGGCTTGTATGCCGAGGTTGTGAACATGGGTATGGTAACTGAGCTTCAGCATGATTTCCATGTAAACATTGCCGGACCGTCAACAATGGCGGCAATGCTCAATTCACTTCAGATGGGCTTCCGCACGCTCCAGATTCAGAAGCGCAGCAGCGAGGTATGGCAGGTTCTGGGCGCTGTCAAGACCGAGTTCGAGAAGTTCGATACAGTTCTTGCTTCCGCACAGAACAGAATACGTCAGCTTGACGCTGACCTTGACAAGCTTGTGGGCGTAAGAACAAGAGGAATCAACCGCAAGCTCAGAAGCATTGAGCAGCTCGATGAGACGTCTGCCGAAAAAATACTCGGAAGTCTGTCCGAAGATTAAGCCTGTATACTGTAAATTTTCACGCAAGTTTCACGTAACCCCAATCTTTGCTATAGACAAATCCGGAAAAATGTGCTATACTATATACAACAATACATTTTTACCGAAAGGAGCCGCCTTTGTATGTACCATGAGAAATCATGCGGTGCCATTGTCTACAGGAAGTTTCACGGAAACACTGAGATACTGCTGATAAAACACATTAACAGCGGGCACTGGTCCTTCCCCAAAGGACATATGGAGGGCGATGAAACTGAAATCGAAACTGCTTTGAGAGAAATTAAAGAGGAAACTTCGCTGGACGTTCTGATCGACCCTACCTTCCGTGAAACCGTATCTTACTACCCTAAGCGTGACACTCAGAAAACCGTAGTTTATTTTATTGCTCGTGCCAGAAACTACGACTTTTCCCCTCAGGCTGAGGAGATCGCTGATATCCGCTGGGTGGATATCGGATATGCTGCGAATATTCTTTCATATGAGAACGATAAGAATATTGTCAATAAGGCAAAAGCTGCTATTGTTTAAGAAAAGCTGCTCTCAGTAATCGGGAGCAGCTTTTTTGTGCATAGACGCAAAAAGAGTCACAGCCGAAGCTGTGACTCTCAAAAGCTTGTGTAAGATTATTCCTTAACGCCGCCCAGTGCTACGCCGCCAACGATGAACTTGGACAGGCACAGATAGATAACAACGATCGGAATGATAGACAGAGCAACTGCTGCATACTGCGCACCAGAGTCCGGATGCTTATCCTGACCGAGTACGTTCTGAATCATGATCGGCATTGTGTACTTATCAGTCTCACTCAGAATGATCATGTTCTGTGTATAGTAGTTGTTCCAGTTAGATACGAATGCGAAGATTGCCTGTACAGCAATAGCCGGCTTACACATCGGAATTGCAATAGAGATAAATGTACGGAATTCGCCGCAGCCGTCGATACGAGCCGCCTCAACGATATCCAGCGGGAATGAGGACTTCATGTACTGACGCATATAGAATACGACAGCAGGAGCCGCAATCGCCGGAAGGATCAGCGGGATGTAGGAGTTCGCAAGACCCAGAGTACCTACCATGAACTGTACGAAACCTGTAGCAGTAACCTGCATAGGAATCATCATAACAGCCAGAATAAGTGTGTATGCGCCGTCACGAACCTTGAAGTTGTAAACAGTCAGACCATAAGCGGTCAGTGCAGAGAAGAATACAGTAAGAACTGTAGAGCAGCCTGCAATGATAAGGCTGTTCAGATAACCGGTCCATACGTTGAAGTCCGGGAACTGAGCCATATCGCCCTGAGAGATATTGTAATAGTTAGTTGCAAAGTCTCCGCCAGGGATAAAGTTGATAGGATTTATGCTAAGATGGAATCTGTCATATGTAGCATTACAGATCATGATCCACAGAGGAACCAGACAGATTGCTGCAAGAATGATGCATACGATAAAGCATCCGATGGACTTGATTCTCTGAATCAGCATATAATTATCCTTTACGCCGACATTTTCCATTAAACAAGTCCTCCCTTCTTAGCAAGCTTCTGCTGCTTCTTGTATTCCTTAACCAGTTCCTTACGCTCCTTCTTCTTGCGAGCCTCATCCTGGTCACGGTTCATACGGAATACGAAGATACCCAGAATAGCTGTTACGATAAACAGCATAATGGATGCAGCACCAGCCACGCCGTACTGCGGGCTGTGTACGTTATTACCTACACGGAACTGCTCGTAAATAAATACAGCAACAGTACGCAGATGATCCTTGATATCACCCTGAGCTGTGTGATACAGGAAAGGAATATCGAACATCTGGAGACCACCGATCATGGATGTGATCAGTGTGTAAACTACCATAGGCTTAAGCAGCGGCAGAGTGATCTTTCTCAGAACCTGACCGCTGGAAGCACCGTCGATATTTGCAGCTTCAAACAGAGACGGATTGATACCCAGAATACCGGACATCATCATGATCATGGTGTTACCAAACCACATCCATGTCTGAATGAACATTACAATACCACGGCTCCATGTAGGATCGTTTTCAAACTTAACGGGAGCATTGCCCATGTTCTGCAGGATAATGTTAGCAGCACTTGTTTCAGTGTTGGAAATGAAACGCATGAACAGAGCTGCAACAGATACAGCTGTGATGATATTAGGCAGATACATGATTACCTTGAATGCGCCCTGACCAGGAATGTGCAGCTTGGAATCTGTAAACCAAACAGCAAGAAGCAGAGACAGGAAGATCTGAGGAATAAAGTTACCTACCCAAAGAATAACTGTGTTAATGAATGACTGCGTGAAAGTATCATGCAGTGCATTGGATCTACGGTCAGCACCGCCAAAAAGCAGTGTCTTATAGTTATCCAGAGCCATAAATTCCTGCGCTTCTGCGCCGAATGCAGCGTCAGCGTTGCCGTAGAAGCTCAGAATGAACGTGTTGATCAATGGCCAAATCTGGAAGAAAGCGTAGATAATAAAAAATGGTGCGATGAACATATAACCGTACTTAGCATAGCTGATTGACTTAATACGGCTCTGCGCTGTCGATGCCATTTTAAACACACCCTCTCAAAAATTTAGTAAAATAGTAGAAATGATAAAAAAACAAATATACACCTGCATGGCAAGTCGCCATGCAGGCTGTATATTGTTACTTTAAAAGTTCAACAGTCTGTCAATTACAATTATTCAACTGTAACGTCTGTCAGTGCTTCAGACAGCTTGTTCAGGAACTCGTTTACGCAATCATCTTCAGAAGCGATTGTGCCTTCGCAGTAAGCCTGAACTGCATTCTGCAGCTCTGTGTTGATTGTAGCGTCGTACTGAGTAGCGATGCTCATGTCGATCTTAGCAGCAGACTCAGCCAGAGTAGCCAGCTGATCCTGACCGCCCAGCAGCGGGTTGCTGTTTGTGCCAGCAGCGATTGTGTTCTCCATAACTGTCTTGTTGTTTACGAAGTCGCCCTTAGCGTCTACATATGCCTGCATAGCCTCAGCGTCAACAGTCATAGCATACAGGAACTGACCAGCTTCTGTAGCGTTGTCTGTCTTAGGAGATACGCAGATCCATGTACCGCCCCAGAACCAGCCTGTAGGACCAGCAACTACGTTGTACATACCGTATGTAGAACCTTCTGCACCCTCTTCGCCTTCAGCCTGAGACAGCTGAGAACCAGCACCCAGAGACCATGTCGGGAAGAAGAAGCCCATTGTCTTGTTAGCCTGAGTACCAGCGCTCATGCCCTGCGGCAGCCAGTCTTCAGTCCACTGAGAAGCTGTGCTGATGTAGCCAGCGTCATAGTTTGTCTTAGCCATGTTGATGAAATCACCCAGGCAAGCCTTGGAGTTGTCAGCTGTGATTACGCCGTCCTGAACCCAAGCAGATGTTCTGTTACCGTTGGAGTATGCTCTCCAAACGCCGCCCAGAGAGTCAGCCATAGCTGTTACGCCCTCAGAAGCCTCGTATACAGTAGCAGCTGTTGCCCAGAAGGAATCCCAGTCGCCGATTGCAGCCTGCATATCTTCAGGAGTTGTGATACCCAGATATTCTTCAGCCAGGTCTGTTCTGTATGCATAACCACCAGCAGCTACCTGCCATGTTACACCCTTGAGAACGCCGTTTGCATCCTTACCCATCGGTACTGTGTAATCGAAAGCGTCTGCATACATATCCTCAGAGATACCTACGCCTGCGAGAGGAGCAGAGTACTCATCGTTGTTCTGGTAAGCCATGTTCCAGTCAGCGTCGCAGAAGAACAGGTCAACGTCTTCGTCAGCTGCGAATACCTGTGCATACTTTTCGTTAGCTTCGCCGCCGCTTGCGCCTACGTTCTTGTAAACCATCATTTCCTTAGCCATGCCTGTGGAGTTAGCAACTACATCATACATGAACTTCAGGTCGTCCTCTGTCCAGCAGAGAATTGTCAGAGCGTCGCCGCCCTCGCCGAGAGTACCATCAGGTGCGTTCAGAGCCGGGATCTCGCCTGTAGCAGCTTCTTCAGTAGCTTCCTCAGTAGCATCTTCTGCTTCTTCAGTAGCTTCTTCTGTAGCTTCTTCTGTAGCTTCTTCAGCAGCTGTTGTAGCAGCCTCAGTAGCGGATTCGGATGTGGATGCGTCGTCGCCGCCGCAGCCAACGAATGCTGTAGCAGTCATAGCCAGAGCAGCCATGAGAGCCAGTGTCTTCTTGAGATTGTTCATTGGAAATTTCCTCCTTAAATTATATATTATATTATGTAAAATAATATAATTGGCTTTTATACTTTGAGCGCATACTTACAGCAGTGCCCAAGTATTCCTTTGATATGCTTAATATACACCAATTCTCG
>JAZNOB010000162.1:0-1790 GCA_045580565.1 Ruminococcus sp. | reverse complement strand
CTTTCAGTATCTTCTGCCTGTAAAGTGATGCCGCCTGCTCCTGCTTGTTATCACCAAACTCATAGTAAACACGGTCTTTAAGCTCATCCGGAAGATACTGCTGCTTTACGTAATGATTGGGATAGTCATGGGGATAAAGGTAATGCTGTCCTCTGACTTTTGCACCCACGCCGTCAAAGTGCTTGTTCTGGAGATGCCTTGGGAAATCAAGAGCACCGTACTCCTCCACATCTGCCATTGCAGCGTCAAAAGCAAGATATGCGCTGTTTGACTTGGGCGCCGTTGCAAGAAGAACGACAGCCTCCGCCATTGGGATCCTCGCCTCCGGAAGTCCAAGCTGTAACGCACTGTCAACGCAAGCCTTTGTTACCACTACAGCCTGAGGATATGCAAGTCCTACATCCTCGCTGGCTATTACAAGGAGACGTCTGCACAGTGACAGAAGATCGCCTGCTTTCAGAAGTCTTGCTGCATAGTGGAGGGCTGCATTTTCATCCGAACCACGTATGGACTTCTGCAGTGCCGACAGAAGATCGTAGTGCTGATCGTTATCACGGTCGTAGCGCATGTTGCTTCGCTGTGTAAGAGAAACCGCCGTTTCAAATGTAACAAGACTTCCCGATTCCTGGGGTTCTGCTGCAAGTGCGCTGAGTTCAACTGTATTCAGTGCCTTTCTCACATCTCCGCCGCTGCCCTTTGCGATATAGGTACACACACCGTCCTCCAGCGTAAGAGAACTGCCAAGCTGTTCTTCCATGCAGCGGAATGCTCTTTCAACAGCCTTTTCAAGCTCCTCCGGCGGAACAGGCTTGAATTCAAAGACCGTACTACGGCTTATGAGAGCGTTATATACCGCAAAATAGGGATTCTCTGTGGTAGATGCAATAAGAGTTATATCACCGTTTTCGATATATTCAAGGAGACTCTGCTGCTGCTTCTTGTTGAGATACTGGATCTCGTCAAGGTAAAGGAGAATGCCGTTCATTCCGGCGAATGTTCCTATCTGCGAAACTACCTCACGTATATCTGCTGTTGACGCAGACGTACCATTCAGCTTATGGAGCGTCATGGATGTACGCTCGGCAATAATTCTTGCAACTGTAGTCTTTCCAACGCCAGACGGCCCATAGAAAATCAGATTGGGTATACGTCCGCTGTCTATAATACGGCGCAGAGGCTTGCCCTTATCAAGCAAATGCTTCTGACCTACAACGTCGTCAAGACTTGAGGGACGTATAAGATCGGCAAGAGGATGTTCCATGTGTTCACCTCCGTACTTAAAAAGCGCATCTGTCTTTACAAATGCGCTTTTCTGTTTATTCAGTCTATTTTGCTTTATTCATACAGCGGATACTTATTGCAGATCTCAGTTACGCCTGCACGGATAGCGTCTGCGCTGTTCTCGAAATCTGTTGCACACAGATAGATGTACTCAGCGATCTTGTCCATTTCCTCCACACCGAGACCACGGGTAGTAACCGCAGGAGTACCGATTCTGATACCGCTTGTTACAAAAGGCTTCTCCGGATCGTTGTGTATAGCGTTCTTGTTTACTGTGATATAAACCTCGTCAAGTCTGTGTTCCAGTTCCTTGCCGGTGATATTGAAAGGACGAAGGTCAACCAGCATCAGATGGTTATCTGTACCGCCGGAAACAAGATTGAAGCCTCTCTTTACCAGACCATCTGCCAGAACCTTTGCATTCTCTATGATTCTTGCCTGATATTCCTTGAACTCAGGCTTCAGAGCTTCACCGAAGCATACTGCCTTAGCTGCAATAGTGTGCATCA
>JAZNOB010000161.1:0-9859 GCA_045580565.1 Ruminococcus sp. | reverse complement strand
TTCGTGGTGTGCCTTCGGCATATATAAACTACAATTTATATTCCCCTAACATTCATCACAGAGCAAAAAAATCCCCTCTCTGAAAAAAATCAGAGAGGGGAAACTATTATATAAAGCCGTTATATAATAGGAAGCGCTGTGTAGTGACCTGTGAGGTGCTGCATGATAACATTTACATCAACCTCAGAAAGCTTGGTGTCGTAGGAACAGTCGCTGTTTGCGAGCTGCTCAACATTCAGATACACAACTCCTGCGAGATACTTGTGCAGGAGAACCGCATCTGCTACAGTAACCGCACCGTCACAGTTAACGTCGCCGTAAACGGAGGCATAGGAGCTGTTTACAATAACGTCAGTGCGTCCGGGTGCAACTTCTGCTGCCTTTGTTGTTGTCGCAGTCTCAGCAGTTGTTTCTGCTGTTGTAGTTACTTCTGTCGTGGTAGTCGTTGTAGTTGTAGTTGTAGATGTTTCTTCTGTTGTAGTTGTTGTTTCTGCGGTAGTTGTGACCTCCGCAGAAGAAGCTGTAGTCTCCTGGGAAACGGAAGTAGTTGTTTCCGGAGCAGCAGTGGTTGTTTCAGCAGGAGCTGTAGTAGTTTCTGCCGCAGGAACAAGATAGTCCATTGAGCAGTAGCCGGAATAGCTGTTATATTCTACAGCCGCCCAGTTGTTGCTTGATACAGCGGTAACAGTAACTGTTGCGCTGTTGGGTATAAGTGTAATTACAGAGTAACCGGTACCGGGGCCGCTTCTCATGTTAAGGGAAGAAGCCTTTACGGTATATGTACCTGCGCCGTCTTCAGTAAATTCGACGGTGACTATGGTAGTCGTAGTGGCAGCTGTAGTAGTTGTTGTTACAGCTGGCGTAGTTATCACTGCGTCAGATGCCTCGCCCCAGTTCATACCGAGCAGATGCTCATAAACATTGTTGGTTCTGGAAACGAAAGCACTGTTGGAGCCGTATGCGTCATTCATAGCAGCGGTGTACATATCATCAAGAGTAACATCAGCGTAAGTGCCTGCATAGGAAGCAGCACGCTTGGCGATTCTTGATGCGATACCGCAGCCGAAGTTGTAGATATCAGCATAAAGGACGAGAGCGCCGGGATCTGTAATGCCCTTGTTCTGTCCTGTAATAATGTAACCCTGAACATCATTGAAAGCAGTTTCGTCCTGAGCCTGTACTCCGTATTCGGAAGCAAGAAGCGTAGACGCCGCAGCCTTTTCAGTTGAGTTGAAGGTACGATTGCTCCAGCTGGTCGCACTCATTATCTCGTTATAGAAGTCAGTACCTAAGACTTCCTCTGCGAAAGAGGGGCAAAGCTCACAGGTTTTTCTCATGAGAGAAAGTGCTCTGTCAGCGTGCCACTGAAGCTTTCCGACGCTTACAGCGCCGCAGTCATTTGCGTTTACTGAACCGTATGATCCCTCGTGGGAGATGATACAATCAATAGCGGTGTTTGCCATTTGTGCCAGCGTAACAGCTGAAACGGAAGCAGGCGAAGCCAGTGCAGACAGCATCAGTACGAGTGCGGTCACGCAGGATACCCCGACTGCCGAAATTTTCTTAAACATGATAAGTATACTCCTTTTTCTGTAAAACAATTGAATGTTGCGGAGCAGCGGTCAAGGCTGCATCGCTGTACGGCACGTAGATTTGTGATTGCCGTTTGCAATGCATCTGCATGAAATCCCAATATTTCATTTTAAAGTTTCTCTACAGGCTCTGAAAACATACAAGAACGGAGCCTCGCTCTGGCACATTGTCCTGTGCACGGCAGTGACGCACCGGACTGAATGGATCAGTCCTGTTATAGCATTGCATGATGCATTATATGTAGCATCACGGAAGGTTCGGCTCAGAACTCCGGCCATGTACTGCCGGATATGCCGATTACCGTACAACCCTATTATACCATGTTTGTAACCAAATTGCAAGACTTTTTGCCGCTGTATTCCGTCTATTCATTAACCAAGACAGTCTTTGAGGGCTATTTTTCCTCAATTTTGGAGCATTATACAGAAAATGTGAACTTTATGAAAAACTGCTGTTGACGCAAAAAGAATGCTGATTTTCAAATGTTTGTACGCAAAAAGCCTCCGGCTATGAAAACGGTTACAGAAATTGTAAATAACGGGGAGCAAAGCGTAAGCTTTCACGTCCGGAAAGCACGGCAAATCCGGCAAAAATCACGTTTAATCCGGTGAGTTGCATAAATATTTGTGGAAAAAGGCTATTGAAATTACGCCGGTAATTCGGTATAATAAATAAGCGGCATACTCGGCGCTCTTTGCCGCAGCAGGCAGTTTTCCGCTGCCGGATACTGAATAGAGAATAAAGAACAGCGAATAATACCTAAGCTTGTTTGCTGCTCTTTATTCTTTATTCCCTGAAGCGGAGGATAAGCCTGTACAAAATATAACACGCCGGAGAATGGAGATAAAAATGGCTGGTAAAATTTCAGCACAGCGTGCAGAGCTGAAGGAGCAGTTTGTAAACAGACTCCAGCTCGAATGCAGCGTTGCACCCAATGAGGCATCCGACAAGCAGATCTATCAGACACTTTCTGCTATGATGGTTGAAAAGCTCAAGCGCAAGCGCAAGCACTTCACCAACAAGGCTCATTCTGAGGGCAAGAAGCAGGCATATTACCTCTCTATGGAATTTCTTATGGGACGTTCCCTCAAGACATCCATCTACAATCTGGAGCTTGCTGAGGATCTGACTGCTATCCTGAAGGAATTTGACATCAATCTCGACAGAATTTTCGAGTGCGAGCCTGACGCAGGTCTCGGTAACGGCGGTCTCGGAAGACTGGCTGCCTGCTATCTGGACGCTATGGCTACACAGGAGATCCCGGCTAAGGGTCACTCTATCTGCTATGAGTACGGTATCTTCCAGCAGAAGCTTGAGGACGGCTGGCAGACAGAATTTCCGGACAACTGGCTTCCCGGCGGCAGCGTATGGCTGGATCCCAAGCCCGATGAAGCTATTGAGGTTCACTTCGAGGGCGACATCAAGGAGTACTGGCAGGATTCCTACCACTACCTCTCCCATGAAAACTACAACACAGTAGTTGCTATCCCCTATGACCTCTATGTTTCCGGCTACGGCAGCGAGGGCGTTTCCACACTTCGTCTGTGGCAGGCTAAGGCTCCCAGCTTCGATATGAAGTCCTTTAACGACGGTAACTATGCAAGCGCACTGAGCCAGAACTCTATGGCTAACGCTATTTCCAAGGTTCTGTATCCTAACGACAACCACCTTGAGGGTAAGTCCCTGCGTCTGCGTCAGCAGTATTTCCTCTGCGCAGCAGCTGTAGGCGATATCGTAAACCATCACATGAGCGTTTACGGCACTCTTGACAACATCCACGAGAAGGTTGCCATCCACATCAACGACACTCATCCTACTCTGGCTATTCCGGAGCTGATGCGTGTACTGCTGGATGACTGCGGCTACACATGGGAACACGCATGGTATATCGTAACTAATACATTCGCTTACACCAACCACACTGTTATGGCTGAGGCTCTGGAAAAGTGGGATGTAAACCTTGTTAAGCACGTTATTCCGAGAATCTTCCAGATCATCGTTGAGATCAACAACCGTTACTGCGCAGGTCTGTTCCAGAAGTACAACGGCGACAGTGCTAAGACATCCCGTATGTCCATCATCAAGGACAACCAGATCCACATGGCTACACTGTGCGTAATGGCTTCTCACAGCGTAAACGGCGTATCAAAGCTCCACTCCGAGATCATCAAGGAATCCGTTTTCAACGAGGAGTATCAGGACACACCCGAAAAGTTCAAGAATGTTACCAACGGTATTGCTTACAGAAGATGGCTGTATCAGTCCAACCCTGGTCTGACAAAGCTCCTGAAGCAGAAGATCGGCGACGACTTCCTGAAGGACGGCTCTGAGCTTACTAAGCTCCGTGCATTTGAAAACGACGCAGCTGTTCTTGAATCCCTCCGCAAGATCAAGAAGGAGAACAAGACAAGATTTGCTAAGTACGTTAAGAACAAGAGCGGTATCATCATCAACACCGACAGCATCTTCGACGTACAGGTTAAGCGTCTCCACGAATACAAGCGTCAGCACCTGAATGTAATGAACATTCTGGCACAGTACCAGTACCTGCTGGACAATCCGAACGCTGACTTTACTCCCAAGACCTATATCTTCGCAGCAAAGGCAGCTCCGGGCTACTATCTGGCTAAGCAGATCATCAAGATGATCTGGGCACTGTCTGAGGAGATCCGCAAGAATCCGAGAATCTCCGAGAAGCTGTCTGTATACTTCCTTGAGGACTACAAGGTAACTCTCTCCGAGCTGCTGATGCCTGCAAGTGACATCTCCGAGCAGATCTCTCTGGCTGGTACTGAAGCTTCCGGTACAGGCAACATGAAGCTTATGCTTAATGGTGCTGTTACACTGGGTACTCTGGATGGCGCAAATATCGAGATCGGCGAGGCTGTAGGCGACGAGAACATCCTTATTTTCGGTATGAAGACTGAGGAAGTAAACGCCCTCAAGGCACAGGGCTACAATCCGGAGCACTATTACAATAGCAACGGCATTATCAGAGGCTGTATCGACCGTATGTACAGCGGTATCAACGGCTGCAAGTTTGCTGAGGTTGCAAACTCCCTCAAGACAAGCGACCCGTACATGGTACTGGCTGACTTTGATTCCTACGCTTCCGTTCAGGCTCGCAGCTCTGAACTGTATCGTGATGAAAAGAAGTGGACTCAGATGTCCCTCAACAACATCGCCGGCGCAGGTATCTTCTCCGCTGACCGTGCTGTAAACGAATACGCTCAGAATATCTGGGGTATCAAGTAAGATATAATATAAAAGGCAGACTCTTAGGAGCCTGCCTTTTTTGTATAGTTCTGCGTCAGCTCAGAGCTGAGATTTACATTCAATATCCGCCGCATAACCAAGCTCTATTCCATTCCTGAACATAACGCAAAACGGGAGCCGCATATTGCAGCTCCCGTAATTACTTATGATTGCAGCGATATTATGCCGTGTTCCCTGCACTTACTCATAATACCCATCAATATCATCATATATATCGCCGTAGATACCTTCATACACATCGTCATACATATCGCTGTACATATCGCCGTAGCTGTCGTAATCCTCAGTGTAGTACGAGTCAATATCCACGCCGTTTTCCTCTGCGATGCCTAAACCGATAAGTCCCACGCAAAGGAATACGATTGCTGAAATCAGACCGATTCCAGAGCAGATCGTACCGGCAATGCCGCAGCCCTTTTTGCGGCTTCTGATGCCGATGATGCTGAGAACAAGACCTGCAATTGCAATGAATATATCAATGATATTCAGGCAGCACAGAACAATAGACGCTATACCAACTATCAGACCGATTATCGCCAGTACATCCTTTGCGCTCTTGCGAGGCTGCTGCTGGGTAGGGTACTGATAAGGCGGCATATAGTAGCCATTATTCACAGGCGCATTCTGCATAGGCGGAACGTAGCCGCCGTTCATCGGAGCATTCTGCACAGGCGGAACATAGCCGCCGTTCACCGGAGCATTCTGCACAGGCGGAACGTAGCCGCCGTTCACCGGAGCATTCTGCACAGGCGGAACATAGCCGCCGTTCATGGGAGCAGGATTCGCAGGAGGAACAGGAGGAATATTTCTGCTGAAAGGCTCTGCTGCCTTAGGTGCAGGCTCATTTATGTACGCATCCTGCGTATCAGAAGTGCCTGCCGGAGCAGCTGCTTCAGCGCTGTCTATACGATTGCCGCACTCAGGACAGAAGACGATGCCTTCCTCAAGAGGTGCATTACATACCTTGCAAGATCTCATAGCCATTTATATACCTCCAGTTACCAGGTCATTTTATCTTATCAATAAAGATCGTCGTACAGGTCATCGTACAGATCGTCGTAAACATCCTCGTAGTAGTCGTAGGATTCGATCTCGTCAACAGCTTCGTTTACTGCACAGGAGCAAGCGATAGTGAAGATAAGAGACAGAAGCAGAGCGATTGAGGAGCAGATAACACCAGCGAGAGCCATGCCTCTCTTAGAGGACTTCAGACCGATGATGCTGAGGATCAGACCAGCGATAGCCAGAACGATACCAAAGCCAGGGCACCAGAAGAATACCAGTGCGCCGATACCAGTGCACATACCAGCGATTGCGAGGCCCTTCTTTGCGCCGCCGCCGTTATTCTGAGGCTGCTGGGGAGCAGCCGGTGCGCTGTAGTTTACAGGCTGAACGGGTGCAGCCTCAGGTGCTGCGTTCATTGTGTTGTCAGCAGTCTCCGGAACGTCAACTACGTTCATAACGCCGCCGCATACTCCGCAGAAGCTCTTCTCACCCTCTGTTTCCATACCACAAGCTGTACAAATTGATTTCTTTGCCATAGCAAAAACCTCCTATATTATATATTAGATACATTATAACAGAATTTACACATTTTGAAAAGGGAAACTCTGTATTTTCATGTATTTTCTACTTTTTGCCCAAATAAGCGACCTTTTATTCCATTAAAATAATAATTGTTTCTACAAGCGCCATAAGAGTACCTGTAATAGAGCAGACGAGACCTGCAACAGCGCAGCCACGGCAGCGAGTACCTCTAAGACCTATGCAGGAGAAGATTATACCGGCTATACCCAGAATAACGCCGAAAAAGCTGAGGCAGCACAGATAGATAGACAGTATGCCTAAGATGAGACCGGTTATTGCCCAAGCCGGAGAGCCGGTGTTCTGTCTCAGAGGAGTCTGATTATACATACCATAGCCCTGCTGATAATAGGGCTGCTGAGGCATACCGTAGGGATTCTGGTTGGGGATATCGGACTGGTTCTGGTAAGGATATGTACCATTCTGCGGCTGATTCATAAATACAGGCTCCTGCACAGTGCTTTTGGGGATATCGCCTCTCAGGGAAGCGCCGCAGCACGGGCAGTATGTACGTTCTCCTTCAGCGGAAGCGCCGCAGGACGGACAGAAAATTATAACAGACATTGCATGAAGCTCCTTTTGTATATAATAGAGTTATTATAACATATATTTGCGGATTTGTAAAGAAAGAATGCGTAAAGATCACTGTCCGCCGCATCTTTCCTCACCTTACGCAAAAAGCTCCGTAGAAAGATATCTGTCTCCTGAATCCGGAAGAAGAACCACGATATTCTTGCCTATGTTCTCAGGACGGCGTGCAAGCTCTATTGCCGCAAATGCTGCTGCGCCGGAGGATATACCAACCATAATGCCCTCTCTTGCAGCGATCTGTCTTGCCGTTTCGAATGCGTCCTCATCTGATACAGGAATAACCTCGTTATAAACCTTAGTATCCAGAACCTCCGGCACAAAGCCTGCGCCGATGCCCTGAAGCTTGTGAGCGCCAGCCGTACCGCCGGAAAGCACAGCAGATGATTCAGGCTCAACTGCGACTATCTTAACCTCCGGATTCATTTCCCTGAGATATCTGCCTGTACCAGTAATAGTTCCGCCTGTACCAGCGCCGGCAACGAAGATATCAGCCTTGCCATCTGTATCCGCCCATATTTCGGGACCTGTAGTCTCATAATGCGCCAGAGCATTGGCAGGATTTGCAAACTGGTCGGGTATAAAGCTGCCCTCTATTTTTGCCGCAAGCTCCTTTGCCTTTTCGATAGAGCCTTTCATGCCCTTCGCACCCTCAGTAAGCACCAGCTCAGCACCGTATGCACGAATAAGTCTCCTGCGCTCCTCGCTCATAGTCTCAGGCATGACAATAATAACACGATAGCCCTTAGCAGAAGCCGCTGCCGCAAGACCTATTCCCGTATTACCGGAGGTAGGCTCTATAATAGTACCGCCTTCACGGAGCACACCCCTGCGTTCGGCGTCCTCCAGCATATATTTTGCAGCCCTGTCCTTGACTGAGCCGGTAGGATTGAGATACTCCAGCTTGGCAAGTAGCTTCGCTTCAAGAGCGTAAGCCTTTTCAATATTCACAAGCTCCATAAGAGGCGTGTTTCCTATAAGCTGCTGTGAAGATGTATAGATGTTCATAAGATATCCTCCCGTATATTTTGATAGTATTATAGCACTGTCCTATGCAGTTGTCAATGGGAATATCTTCAGCTTCTGCTTACATTTCACGTGACTGAAGATACTCCATAACTCTGAGAAGATTCTCCTCTTTTCTGTGGGCAATGCTGAGCATTTCATCTGTAGGCACTGTAGTATCCGGTACAAGTATCGCCATCATTCCGGCGTCATGTGCGCTTCGCAGCCCGTTTCTGGAATCCTCTACAGCATATGTATCCTCAGGAGCAGTTCCCAGCCTTTCGCACGCTGTCAGGTATATTTCAGGATGTGGTTTGCCGTTTTCGACCATATCGCCTGTTACTATCTCGTCAAACATATCAGTTATGCCGGCAGACTCCAGATGGTGCATTACCGAGGACTTTCTCGTGGATGTGGCAAGAGCAGTTTTCCACATATTTTCACGGAGCCATGTTAAAAGCTCCCTTGCGCCTGTTTTTACAGGCATACCGTTTTCATCGAGCCACCGGAGCATCCTGCCGGAAAGCTCGGAGGCAAACCATTCAAAATCCACCTCCGGATGATTCGCCGCAAAATACTCCGCCTCACTTCTCCGGTTCATTCCTACGCAGTTTTTCAGCGCAATTTCGCCCTTTTCGAAACCTATCTCACGGGATATCTCCATCCAGACCATATCGCATACACGCTCTGTATCGAAGATGACGCCATCCATATCAAACACAATTGCCTTTGCCATTTCAAGACTTCCTTTCATAGAAAAGTTTTCCACACGTATTTTCAACATTTCAACCTGGAGATGTTGAAAGCTTGATAACTTTATTGTAGCACAGAGCAGGTTCAATGTCAAGGCAGACAGTCCGCAAAAGCAGTCAGGCTGCCCAGTATGTAAACCTGCGCAGCCTGATGGTTCATATTATGAATTTTACGAAGCTTATAGTACCCGATCGTCAGGGAGAAGCGGGTCTGCACCCTTGTGGATGCCTGTCATCTGAAGAACTACCTCCACCATAATAAGGAGAGAGACTGCCATAAGAGAATAGAAAAGTACCCGGCTGATATATGGAACCAGAACTGAGCAGATACACTGGGTAAGGCACAGTGGAACATATATAGCCAATGACCATCGGCTGTATCTGGTGCGTTCCTCTACGGTAAGGGGTTTATTCTCATTTGGAACAGGTGCAAATATAAAAACGGGCAGTATGGAAAGCATCATTAAAAGAACGTCCGCCTTCATATGGATAGTAACATATTCGCTGAAAATGAGTACAGCTATGAAAGTTGCTGCGAATATTATATTGCACATCAGATATGACCTCGCATGGTAGCCGCCGCAGTATCTGCGCATGATTATGAATGTTCCCAGAAAAACAGCGCCTGAGATGATTCTGCCGGTAATAATACTGATGAGCATGATCAGAGTGATGTTCAGGATACTGGAGAGAGTTATCTCCACGCCGTACTGATAGATCTCGGATTCGTCCTCGATAATACTTTCCTGACTGATCATAAATTCAGTTAGTTTTCTTGCAAGTGCTTTTATCATACAAATCGCCTCCTGAGGTTATTGTATCATATAAATGAAATTTGTCAATGCTTTTGGGAAGTTTGGTAGTATTTTGGGAAGTTTGGTAAAATTCAGGTTCAGCAGCAGTCGTCGGAGAGCGTAAATTGTAGTTTGCAGCTGGCGCCAGCTGCACCGCATTGCACCCCATTTAAGTTATGGCGTCCGATAAGTGCGGCACAAGTGCCCCTCAAGGGGCGTTTAGGTCGTGCGTGCAAAGCAAATGCGCAAAGCGCATTGCCTAAGGCT
>JAZNOB010000160.1:0-30003 GCA_045580565.1 Ruminococcus sp. | reverse complement strand
GTGTATATACTCCGTGGTGTGAGTACAGAAATCAGATAAAGGAGATCGTTGTTGAGGAGGGCGTGACAAGCCTTGGCAGCTTTGCGTTTTCCCATTGTCATGGCATTACAGAATTTGAATTCCCTGAAAGCGTAACAGAGATATGCTATTCAGCATTGTGGGACTGCGATGGACTGGAGACTATAACGATTCCGGCTACAGTGACAAGTATACCGGATAATCCGTTCAGCTGCTGCGATGGACTTACAGCAATAAACGTAAGTGAAGACAGTGAGTATTTTACAAGCATTGACGGAGTACTGTTCACCTGCGATAAGAAAACGCTTATAAATTATCCTATTGGTAAGACAGAGACTGCATATGAGATCCCGTCTCATGTTACAACAGTTATGTCAAATGCCTTCCGTGAAAGCGACTATCTTGAAAGCATATCAATTCCTGAAGGCGTGGAGTCCATCGGAAGACTCGCATTCTTTGGATGTGAAAAATTGAAGAGCGTAACGATACCTGAAAGCGTAACCACTATCAATCAGGCGCTGTTCAGATATTGCTATGGTCTTGAAAGTGTAGAACTCCACGATAAAATAACTCTTATTGATGATCGTGCTTTTGAGGAGTGCACTGCCCTTACAGAGCTTCTTATTGAAAATCCTGATTGTGAGATATTTGATTCGGCTGTCACTATTCCCAGCACCATCACCATCCATGGCTGCGAAGGCTCTACAGCAGAGGCTTATGCAGCAAAATACGGCAATGCCTTTGTACCAATAGAAGTTATTGCATCCGGCGAATGCGGTGCAGAGGGCGATAATCTCACATGGGAGCTTTACAGCTATGGCGAACTGGTTATTTCCGGTGAAGGTGATATGGCTGATTTTGAAATGGACAGCGAAGTCCCATGGCGTGACTATACCAGTGTTATTGAAACTGTAATCATTGAACGTGGTGTAACAAGCATAGGAAGTTTTGCGTTTAAGGGTGAATATTACTCAGATGAAACCGGAACAGATTGGAAATCTGCATTGAAAAAGATCGAGATTCCAAATACTGTTACAAAAATAGGTGATATGGCATTCAACGGCGCAGCATCACTTGAAAGCATATATATACCATATAGCGTTGATACGATAGGATTCACAGTTTTTGCAAATTGTATTTCTCTTGAGGAAGTCAATATACCTGGTGCTGTATCTGAAATCAGCAGCAGTATGTTCTATAATTGTAAGTCTCTTGCAAATATAGAAATACATGATAATATAACGAGTATTGGTAATTCGGCATTTATGAACTGCGAAAGTCTTACAGAGATTGTACTGCCGGCAGGTTTACAGATAATTGAAGCTTCTGCGTTTAATAATGCACCCATTAAGGAGCTTTATCTCTGGAATAGTAAGTGTGAACTGGAGGGATATCTTGGTCTCAGCGGTACTGTGATTCATGGATATGCCGGTTCAACAGCGGAATCTTATGCTGATTACTATGGAAACGAGTTTATAGAAATTGGTGTTATAGCATCTGGCGAATGCGGTGCAGAGGGAGACAATCTCACATGGATTCTTAACGAGTACGGCGATCTGAACATATACGGCACAGGCGATATGGAAGAGTACGAAACAGATGTGGAAGTGCCTTGGTATGACTACAGAGACAGTGTTTTATCCGTGACTATTGAGGATGGCGTGACATCTATCGGCAGGTATGCTTTCTTCAAGTGTAATAATCTTGCAGAGGTCGATATTCCTGAGACCGTGACTGTAATAGGCGGATCTGCTTTTATCAGTACTGAATGGCTTGCTCAGATGAGAGCGAAGAATGTTCATATTCCTCTGGTCATCGTAAATGGGATACTCATTGATGCAAGAACTATCTACGGAGAGCTTTCTATCGGCGGAAGTAATATTTCTTCTGTCGGTGACTCTGCCTTCTACGGCAATCAGAACATTATCAGCGTTTCTTTCGCTGAAAGCGTCAGCTCAATTTACGATTTTGCTTTCTTCGGATGCGAATCCCTTAAACTGGTAACTATTCTGAATCCTGATTGTGATATCTGGTATAGCGAATACTGTATTCCGTCCGATGTTGCCATTGAAGGCTACAGAGGGTCGACAGCTGAGATCTACGCTGAAAAATACGGCAATACATTTATCCCGCTTGACAAGACTGATGATACGACCACAACGACAACAACAACGACTACCACTACAACAACTGCCACCACAACAATAAGCACAAACCCGACTTCATCATCAACTACTATGACAACAGCAGGTCCGACAAGTACATCCTCTTCAACAGTTACTACTACAGCTTCTGAAACTACAACAAAATCTACCACAACTACAACAACTGTTAGTACAACAAGTACAACTGCATCGAAGAAGACAACTACTACAACAACATCTACTACTACTGTTAGCACGACAAGTACAACTTCATCGAAAAAGACAACCACTACGACAACTTCAGAAACTGCCACGACATCTGAAACAACTTCAACGACGCTTACAACAGCAGGACCTACTAACACAACAACTACGGATACATATACAATTACAACGACAACTGCCTCTGAAACTACAACGACTTCCGATACAACAGTAACAACGCTTACTTCAGAAGGACCAACGGATACCTATACGACAACAACTACTTCCAAAACAACAGTTACAACCATTACAAGTGCAGGTCCTACTATTACTACAACGACATTTACTACTACCACAATGACATCATCCTCAGACATCACAACGACTACTGAAGTTACAACTCTTACAACAGCCGGACCTACAAATACAACAGCTGAAACATCCACAACCACTACTACAACTACAACTACAACAACCACGACAACTGCAAACACTACAACAAGCACTACAACAACCACGACAACTACTACAACTACTACCACCACAACTACAACAACTGAATCCGTTTCCTCTGATGAAACTACAACCACTGCCAGCACTACAGTTTCTACTACCTTGTCATCTTCTACTGAGGCAACGACAACTACAACAGACAATATAATAAGCGGAGAATCAAATGACGTTTCATACAGATTTAGTCCTAATGATGATGGTACAGCAGTCCTGATGATCACAGGAGCTGAAGCTGATACTGAGCTTAGTTCTTCAGTATGGTCTAAGATCAGCAAGAACCTTGTATCTGACGCTGAGTATAGCTCAGTCGAACTGATATTTGAAAATATCGTTTTCGATAAGAGTACATTCAGTTCTGATACAAGCGGAATAGTCGGTAAGACTGAATCGATAGTATTTACAAATGCTGAAGTTGTCCCAGGAAATCTTGCATTCCAGAAGTTTACTTCCCTTAAGGAGATTACAATATCATCTGATCTGAAAACCATCAGTGACAATGTTCTTTTCAGCGGTATAACATCAGTTTATCTTCTTCATGAAGGAAACACCTATCTCATTGCAGGAGAGAAGCTTGATATAACTGATGAGCTGATAAGTGCGGTTGAATCAATGAAGCTTGAACGTATCGGCAAGCTTTCTTTCTATGATTGTCCGGAAATCAGTGAAATACTTATTCCGGAAAGAACTGTTGTTGATGAAAAGTCGGTATGCTTCAATCCTGCATATGACGGTTCTACAGAATATATCAATGAGGATTTGACTATATACGGATGGAATGGCAGTTCAGCGCAGGAATATGCAGAAACATATGATGCTGAGTTTATTGCAGTTGCTTCAGAATCAGGAAATAAGGGAGATGTGAATGAGGATGGAGCCATTGACATTGATGATGCAGCAATAACATTGACGATATATGCAAGCAACGCTGCAGGACTTTCCACAGATGGTTACACAGCATCACAAAAGAAAAATGCTGACGTTGATGATAATGGTGCGATCACTATTGATGACGCTGCACTGATTCTTACGTATTATGCTCGTAAGGCAGCAGGACTTGATGCTTCATTTTAGTATAATGAGCTGCGGAAGTGCAGAGAGGCGCTTCCGCAGTCAGATAGGAGATATATATGAAAGTTTTGATTCTGGACAGAGACGTTGAGTATGTAAAACGTCTTGAGTTCTATCTTGGACAATATGCAGCTGAAATGCAGATTCTTAATTTTGATTCTGCCGAAAAAATGCGAAGCTATATGGACCAGAAGGATTTTGACGTTGTGCTATGCGGTGAGACAGATGTAATAAATAGCATAGAAGAACTTGAAATACCTGTTGCAGGCATTCCGTTTGCATGGTTATCCAAGAAGAATGAACGTGTTAATAATGAGCAGACGATTTTCAAGTATCAGAGCGTAAAGCTAATTTACGAACAGCTTTGCGATCTGTATGAGTCGGTTTATCGTAATAAGGTCAATCGTCACAATGACTCTGAAGGAATGCAGGAGAAACGCAGTGAAACTGCAGTAATAACATTTTTCCCTGTACATGGCGGCGCAGGAAGTTCTGTAATGGCACTTTCCTGTGCGCAGAAGTTCTCTGAGTCGAGCAATGTATTATATCTGAATCTTGAGGAGTTCAGCTCCGAAGGATATTTAAAAGCTGAGAACAGCAGAACATTTTCAGATATTATCGCAGAGCTTAAAGGAAAGTATTCGGATGAAAGTCTTGAAAAAGTTATTGAGTCTGTACGCTGCAATGACGAAAATATAAATTCTGACAGACTTTACTTTATCAAAGGATGCAGAAATGCAGTTGATATAAGCTTTATTACATCAAAAATGATAGAGAAGCTCATAAGCGTGCTGCGAAGCTCAGGCAATTATGATTATATTATAATTGATGCCAGCATGGTGCTCAGTGAAATGACAGCATCACTGATAAGAGAATCTGACAAATTAGTGTTTACAACGGACGCTTCAGAGGATTCTGAGCAGAAGCTGAAAAAGGTACAGCGTTACGTTCAGCTTACAGAACGTGAATCAGAGAAAAAGGCTGAGCAGTTCCTGATATACAATAAGTATTATTCAGATGCGTCACTTGCAGAATATACTAAGGGAATGGTAGTAATTGGCAGTTTTGGCCGTTACCGTCTTCAGGATAACAGGCAGATCAGCAGACAGACAGTAATCAATAACATAATAAGAACTCCTAAGCTTTTTGAGAGGCTTTGGTAAAGAAAGCTGGTTGAACTATGACGCAGAATCAGATACTTGAAGAGATAGTCGGCAAAATATGTGCTTTGATCGACTATACTTCAACCTCGCAGGAAGAAAAAAGTGAAAGCGGATTTCAGCTTGCAAAATCCAAGTCTGAAACAAAAAAGCGTATGCGTGATGCGGATGATGACACGTATAAGGAATTTATACGTTCGCTTCTTGCGGATATGCTCGACGAAAATGATGACTATCTTGCTGAAAATCAGGAGCTTTACTATATTTCACCAAAGGATAAGGCTGTAATTGTTGAACGAGTATTCGGTATGTACCGAGGTCTCGGAATGCTTGATACCATCATGATGGATGAAAGTATTACAGAGGTCATGATAAACGGTCCTGAGAATATATTTGTGGAACGTAACGGACGTGTTGTAAGGCTCGACCAGCAGTTCGGCGGCAATGGAATAGACGGTGCAATGGAACTGAAAAAGATAATACATCGTATTGTAGATATTTCCGGGCGAGAGGTAAACCAGTCAAAGCCCATTGTAGACGCCAGACTTAAAGATGGTTCTCGTGTAAATATCGTGCTTCATCCCATTGCGATGAACGGCGATACTGTCACGATCCGAAAGTTTTCGAAAAAACCTATGAGTGTGGAGAAGCTTATAGAATATGGCTCTATCACACAGGAGATCGCCGATAAGCTTCAGTGTCTTGTCAAGGCTCGTTATAATATTTTCATCAGCGGAGGTACGGGTTCCGGCAAGACTACATTTCTTAATGCCATGTCGAATTATATTCCTCATGATGAGCGTGTAATAACGATAGAGGACTCAGCGGAGCTTCAGATCACACGTGTAGACAACCTTGTAAGTCTTGAAACAAAGAATGCAAATACATCAGGCGAAGGTGCGATCACTATAAAGGATCTTATAAAGTCATCGCTCCGAATGCGTCCTGACCGTATCGTAGTCGGAGAAGTACGAGGAGAAGAAGCTTTGGATATGCTTCAGGCTATGAATACCGGTCATGACGGTTCACTTTCTACAGGTCATGCCAACTCCGCCAAGGATATGCTGAGCCGACTGGAAACTATGGTTCTTCAGGGTGCGGCGGCGCTTCCTCTGGACGCTGTAAGGCAGCAGATCGCCTCTGCTATCGACCTCATAATTCATCTTTCAAGACTTCGTGATCACTCCCGTAAGGTTGTTGAAATAGTAGAGGTTCTTGATTATAAGGATGGACAGATCCTGCTTAATCCTCTTTATAAGTTTGAGGAGGATGAACAGTCTACCGTTGAAAAGGTGCATGGCTCTCTTAATCGTACAAAAAATCCCATGGTCAATTCTGAAAAGCTACAGCTTGCAGGCATACGCATGGATTTCTGAACGGAGGTTACTCGTATGAAGAAAGAAAAAAAGCAGAAAAAGCAAAAGGTAAATAAGGAAAAATATGTTGAATACCACGGACTTACGGGTGAAGGAACAGACTATCATGTTTACCGCATGAATGTATCTGAGGTTATACTTGCAATTCTTGTGGGAGGAGGCGCAGGCTTTGCAGCAGCATATATCTACTTTGGAAATATGATTTTAAGTATTATCGTAGGATCTGTTACAGGCTGGAAAGCAATCTCGATCTACAGAGGTATGCTTCAGAGGAAACGTATAAAGGAGCTGACACTTCAGTTCCGTGATATGCTGGAATCACTCAGTAACTCATATACAGTCGGACGCAATGCCAATGATGCGTTTACTGATGCACTTGAGGATATGAGAGCAGAACACGGAGAAAATGCCTATATCACTAAAGAGCTTCAGCTTATACGTCATGCCCGTGATATGTACGGAATGGAGATCCGTGATCTCGTAGTAGACCTTGGCAAACGCAGTGGAATTGATGATATAAATAGTTTTGCGAGTGTATTTGCTATTTCAAATGATCTTGGCGGCGATGTAGGAAAGGTCATAAGAGAAACAAGAGATATCATCAGTGACAAGATCGAGATCCAGATGGAGATTCAGACAATGGTTACGTCGCAGAAAAACGAGCTTAATATTATGGCTGTAATGCCATTTGTTGTAGTTCTGGCGACTAACTTTCTGGTATCTGTGCCGGATAATATACTTGTACTTGGCATCAAGCTTGTGGCACTTGCGATTTTCGTAGGCTCTTACTGCATGGGTTTGAAAATTGTCCAGATCAAGATATAGGGAGGTATTCATATGAATTTTCTCATGGCAGAGATGTCTTATGGCGTGATGTTTATCTGCGGAATAATTGCTGTTGTATTTTTGTTGATCTATGCGCTTCTTACGCTGATGTTTCTAAAAAAATATTCAGACGTAACTGAAGCAGTGGATAGTAAGACCTTCACTCTGAAAGAATGCTATTTTCTTGGCTTTGGTGCAATTGAAATATATGAAAAGATCAAACATAAAAAAATCAGCCAGAGTCCCAAAGCAATGTCGCATATCCGTGAGCTTATTGAGGTCTATGGAAGGGATAATGCAGAATTTTTCTTTTACGTAGAAAGAGCAAGTATGATCTCCATGTTCATACTGTGTATTCCTCTTGGTTTTATGGCTGGTTGTGTAACCGGAATGTATCTTGGGCTTATCGGCGGCGTTCTGGTAGCTGCTCTGCTTATAAATATGTCACGTTCCCACATCAAGGAAATGATAAAGCAGAAGAAGGAGGAGATCGTTGTAGAGTTTCCTCAGATGGTATCCAAGATAACCCTTCTCATAAATGCAGGCATGGCAGTTCGCCGTGCATGGGATGAGGTTGCCTGTTCAAATTATGAGAACAAGCTGTATGAGGAAATGCGTACAACAAGCATGGATATTCAGCAGGGTATGGCGATCGAAGATGCCATCAACCTTTTCGCACAGCGCTGTGCGACAAAGGAAGTCAGAAAGTTTGCATCCATCTATATTCAGGCAGTTCAGAAGGGTGCGTCTGAATCCATAGCATCTATGAAGGAAATGTCTGACGCTGCGTGGGAGGAGAAAAAGCAGCTTGCACGTCAGAAGGGCGCAACTGCAGCTCAGAAGCTTACAACTCCGAATATGCTTATGTTCGTCGGACTGCTTATCCTTGTAATAGGTCCTATGGGCATATCCATGATGAGCAGCTTTTCGTTCTGACAAAGGCGGTGCAGAAATGAAAACTAAGAAAGCTATAATATTCAGCGTTGTACTTGTGCTTATACTTGCAGCAGCTATCGTAATGAAGCAGCTCGGAGTATTTGAGCGTATAGCGGAGTTCTGGAAAGAGGTTACTGCACCGATAGGGAGTGTGCTGTAATATATCTGTCAGATATTAACCTGTATACATACAGATTAATATACATAAATTCTGCTGTGTATCCGGTCAGCTGCGTGACAATATGGAGCATGGTATTCTCAGGGAGGTGAATGGGGAGATGAATAAGGTACAGAGAACAATGCTTAGTGCATATCTCACAATGAAGAACAAGTTTGACGAGTTCATGAAGAAGGAAGACGGTATGGAAACTGTACAGGCTATCATTCTGGTAGTTGTAGGTATCGTTATCGTTGGCGCTCTTATTGCTATTGTCGGCAATAAGGATGACCCTGATTCACTTATCGGTAAGATCTGGACAAAGATCTCAGGTCTTATTGACGGCGGTTCAAGTCCATACTAATATCAGCTTTATACCGGAGCATCGCAGCTGTTCCGGTACAGCTGCAAGCAGATTCGCTGTGAGTCTGTTTGCAGCTGTAAAGCACGGACTTATATTTATTTATCAGGAGGATGTATATATGAAACTGAAGGACAGAATAAAACGGTTTATCAAAGACGAAAACGGAGCAATGGTTGCTACGGAAGCGGTGTTCCTGTATCCGTTTACAATACTCGTTGTTTTTACGATGGTATACATAAGCTTGTATATGTATCAGGCTGTTGCGCTGCAGAGCTTTGCCCAGAAAATTGCGGTGGTAGCAGCAAGAGAAGCGGCATATCCCGGTTATATAAATCTGAGTACAGGCGGCTCGTCCGGAGGAAGTGCAGTTGCAGTTTTCGGCACAAATGCCATCGACTGGGAAACCGGCAAGACCATAAGTCTTCCTACAAGTGCCTCTGATATCACTATTCGTCCCTACAGATATCTTACAACTGTAGGAAGCAATTCAACAATCCTTGACAGCACGCAGAAAGCCAGACTTCAGGAGGCCGCTGCCAATATGGTAAAGGAGAACAGCATACTTGTTGGAAATCTGAATGACGGCGTTATAGTGAATGTTTCCAACTGGTTTATATCACAAAGCGTCGAGGTTACTATATCACAGTCATTTCCGGTTCTCGGATTCGCCGAGGAGCTTGGCTTTAAGGGAAACAAGATAACCGCTACAGCAACAGCTTCTGCAAATGACCCTGATGAATTTGTGCGCAACGTGGATCTTGTATGTGATACCGCCAAGAATCTGGCGGAAAAGCTTGGAATAGACACCGGAAAGATTTCGGATATGATACAGAAGTGCAAGGATGCGCTTTCAACTTTCAATGTCAAGGTAGGAGGTAAATTTATATGATGTCATTTTTTCGGAAGGTAAAGGGTTCTGTTTCACTTATACTTATATTTGTAATGTTCCCTTTGCTTACTCAGGCTACAATGATAGTAGACGCTTCACGTATCAACAGCGCAAAAACTGCTGTATCCGGCGCAGGCGACCTTGCAATGAATGCTGCTCTTTCGCAGTATGACAGGGCGCTTCAGGATGTGTATGGACTTTTTGCAGTCAGCGGTGATGATATCGGTTCACTTCAGGATGCCTTCGAGGCTTATTTCGGCAACACCCTTCAGGGAATGCTTACCGGAACAGACAGTACGACTATGGAATATATAGACCAGCTTACATCTGGCGTTGTAGATGGAATATTCGGAAATGAGAATATCAGTGACGAGGATATGGTAAATCATCTTGCTATGAATACCATAGACCTCACGATCAAAGCCAATAATCAGTCAACTCTCGGCAACCCTGCGGTAATGAAGGGTCAGATCGTTGAGTATATGAAGTATAAGGCTCCGCTGATGTTTACAACAAGCATCCTTGACCAGATGAATGCACTCGGCAGTTCCAAGGCTCAGTCTGATGCTGTTCAGGCTCAGGTTGAATATACAGAAACGCTTGACTCGCTTCAGTCATCGTGTGACGCTGCAAGAAAATCTATAGATACTTACAACGACAGCGTAGTTGCACTCAATACAGCCGCAGGTGAACCCAATAAGGTTTCTGTAATGTTTGCGGACGGAGGTACTGTAAAGAGCGAACTCACAAGCGCAACTAATAATATGCTCTATTACAGAAATATTTATGATAAATACTGGACGGGTGATAATCCGATATATTCATACAGTGCTGTTGAGTCTGCAATTTCATCCCAGCCTGCTCCGGCGACATACTCTCTTGCGGAAAATTCATCCGGTGAATATACAGGCAAACTTAATGATGGTACTCCTGTAACATACAGCAAAACAAACGATGACTTATTTTATCTTCTGAATGAACGTATGCGTTCAGATAATAATGAGAACAGCACCGCAACATCTCTTGTAAAGGATTATAAGAAGGATGTATACACCGGAGGAAAGTATGAAGCTCTTTTTTCAATGGAAAAAAGAGTCAGTGAATCAGCTGCTGCAATTGAAGCAGAATTAAATGGAATCAATGATGTAAATAATAAGCTTGATTCTCTTTCGGGACAGGGTATTGATTATATTTCATCGTATTATTCAAATATTGTTTCTGTTTACTCCGCTGAAACTCTTGGTTCGTATCTTCATAAGCTTGAAGACCACAATGGTATAATAGGAAATTATACAGTCACAATGAATATGCTTGTTAATTCTATTGTAAACCGTGCAGATGAATTTCTTCCTTATGTTATAAAACAGCCGGGAACTACTAATACATATGAAAGTGAATCGAGTATTGCTCCCGAAGATAACCTGAAAAGAATACGTCTTGCAGAATTTAAAGCGGACTGGGAAATACTTGCTAATTTCACTGATATTTCTGCGATAGAAAGAGCAGTAACATCCGGGGATTACCCGAAAATAAGCGGTGAAGAAACAAAGACATATGACTTCAATCTCAGCAAAAGCGTCATAACAAATAACTATAATCAGCGCTACAAGAGCGTTGCCAATAAGAGTTATACATCCTACAATTTCTCAGGAAAGCTCAGTTCTGCTATAACAAAGTGTGAATCCTGCCGTGATTCCTACCTCACAAATGCCAACACAGATTTAGCTGAAGCATGGGCTCCGATAAACGCTTATAAATCAAAGCTTGAAACAGTAAAGACTAATATCGGCGATGTTGTTTCCAAGCTTGGTGCAGTAAAAACAGCTGCCGAAACTGTACAAACAAAACATACAGCATGGAATACGAAAATAGAAGCTACACCTGAAGGTGCGACGAAGAATACAATGGAATCCCAGTGGGAAGCAGAAGGAGAGAAGATCGACCCTCAGGAAATAGCTGCACTGATAGCTTTTGCAAATGCACAAAAATCAGCGTATGAGGCACTTATCAGTAAGCTGGATGCCATTACATTTTTCGGAGTTAAGGTTTATTCAGGTCAGATGGATGCTTCCACATTCGTAAACGGAGCTTCCGCAGGCAGCTGGCGCAGCACCTATAGTTCACAGACAGCTCTGGCAGATATAACGGATGACGCTGCCGTATCTGCTAAGACATCGGCACTTATGGGTGAATTTTATGTTCCGTCAGACGGCGGTATCTCCTCGGATATAATCAGTAAGGTTTCCATTGCAAACGGTTCAAAGTTCACACAGTTCGGCTACGGTGCGTCTTCGACGAATGTCAATGCAAAGAGTCATCCGAATCAAGCGTATTTTATTGAAATGTATGATAACTGTGATGAAAAGCTTGCGCTTGAATTTTACAATATGCTGATAAATATTACAAGGGAACCAATAGGTAAACAAGAGCAGGATAATAATATTCAGTCCCAGCTCAAAAACAAAGCTCCGAAAGACGCTAAGGAAGTTAAACCCACCGAAACAAAGGCGAAAACTTCTGTATCACCGGATGAACTCAAATCAGCATATTCTGCGATATCCGGCATTGATCTTAATAAATTAGGAAATGACGCAGGCGGCGGAGTAAATTCAGTCAGCGGCGGCATGAATAACATGGACCACGTCAAGGCTAAGGATAATCAGTCAACAAGCAAGGATCTTAAAGGAAAGATGAGCTCAACGGGAAGCTTTCTTGATAGTATTACAAAATTTGCAAGTCAGGCTCTTAATGAAACTATCAATTACGCTTATCTTGAAGAATATTTCACGAATATGTTTTCATGCTACACCACTAATATGGATGAAAACGGAAACCTTCTCGAAGGAAACGATCGTGAGACAACCCTTGAGGGCATAATTCTTTGTGCAGAAAATAACAAGTATTTCGGAGCTGAACAGGAATATATCGTATGGGGCGGCACAGCTGATTCCGCAGTCGGAATGAATATGGCAACTATCTTTGCGATCAGATTTGTGCTCAATACAATATACGCATTTACTTCTGCGGAAATTCAGTCTACAGCCTGCAGCATTGCAACTGCTATTGCCGGTTGGACGGTATTCGGTGTTCCGCTTGTTCAGGCAATCGTGACGATGGTATTTGCTCTTGCTGAATCAGGTCTTGACCTTGCCGAGCTGTCCAGGGGTGAATCTGTTCCGATATATAAAACTGCAACTACATGGAAGTGCAGTATTTCGGGTATAACACGTGAGGCTACTGAAATGGTAATTGATCAAGCAGTAGAGAAAGGAACTGAGTTTCTCACTGAACTTGCGGACGATACAATTACTGACCTTTCTGAATCTGCTAATA
Source organism: Ruminococcus sp. (assembly GCA_045580565.1). Classification (GTDB taxonomy): domain Bacteria; phylum Bacillota; class Clostridia; order Oscillospirales; family Ruminococcaceae; genus Ruminococcus_C. The sequence goes on along the minus strand of JAZNOB010000160.1, from coordinate 17,016 downwards.
CATATATCAATGGACAGATAGATTCAGCGGTAAGCACTGTCAAGGACACGCTTTTTGCGTCAACTACGGGTGCTGTTCTCGAAATGTACGGTATGCTCGGCGATGAAGTTACGAACAGTGAGAATGAGACAAAAGCCAAAATTAGAGAAGCACTTGAAAGGGCTAAATCAAACGTAGGAAACGACACTCCTGTACAGAAGGCTGCTAACGAAGGTATGTCGCTGATTGTCGGTTCACTGGAAACAGAGATCGTTGACAGTATTTACGGATGCCTTAAAGATACAATAGGAAAGGGCGAGGATTTCATATATGAGTTTCAGAAGTCTGTCAGCGAAAAGATAGATAGTTTTGTGGATGAACATCTGAAAACGACGATCAAAGGTAAAATCGATACACTTTCCAGCAAACTGAAGGAAGCTGCAAATACAAACATAGAAAATGCTTCAGAAGAAGTTAAAAAACAGGCTAAGGATGCGGTGAAAGAAGCATTTGACGAGTATGCCGGCGATGCGGTGGATGCTGTACAGAAGACCGATATCAAGGACACAAAGACTATCTCCATGAACTATAAGCAGTACACGAAGATATTCATGCTCGTCGGACTTCTTACAAACCAGGATACTCTGCTCAGACGCTGCACCGCACTGATTCAGTGTAATATGAATCATGCTCCGAATGATTTTAAGGGTGCTGATTATAAATTGTCGATACCGAATTCATATACAATGATAGAAGCCAATGGTGAGGTTGAGATAAATACAATATTCTCATATTCCGCAGAAACTACCGGCGCAGCCCCTACAACCGCAGATGGCGGACTTTACAGTGATCTTGCGCCTATCTGGCAGAACAGCGGCAAATCGGTCATGAAGTATCATAGTATACTTGGTTATTAAGGGAGTGAATAAATGAAAAAACTGAAACAACTCTTCCTGAAGGATGGGCGGGGAGATATTGCAATAGAAGCTCTTTTCGGATTGATAATATTTATTCTTGCTTATATGGGCGTGCTTATGTTTTCATCGCTCATGCGTCTTGAAGCGACGACTCAGTATGCGGTTGACCAGGTAGCCAAGGAAGTATCACAGTACTATTACGTCATAGAAAAAACCGGTCTTCTTCCCGATCAGCCGGAAACATTGAGTGTAGAAAATGCTGATGAGCTGATCGGCAAGTCAGAAGAAACCATTTCCGGTCTGTCAACACTGATGGGCGATGTTTCTTCCGGTGCTGATGCCGGAACGATCGTTAGTGATGTAGAGAGTTTAGGTAAGAATACAGATGCTATTTACAATACAATTAAAAGTACTGACTGGAAGACGGAGATCACAAATGTACTGAGGCTCACAGTAAAGAGCGCAGCGGACAAGGCTTTTGGAAAAATAGTAGCCGGACCTGTATGCAAAATGCTCTTTGAGAAATACATACCGGCAGACGATGCTGATGAATTTTTCAAAAACCATGGCGTAGAAAACGGAATGGCTGACCTTGATTTTACCTATTCCACCTTTATTCAGGACGGATTTTCGATAAATGTCGTGCTTGTATATAAGCTTAATCTCAAAGACCTTACGTTCGGAATGTTTGATAAGGATATATATATCAAGCAGGTCGGCAGTACGCAGGCATGGGTGCATTATAAGAACAAGAAGAATACAGAAGCCACATTCTGGCATACGGAATCATGGAGTGATAGAGGAAAGGCTGGTATTGCACAGCTGGAGAATCAATATGGCGATTCGGTAGATCCGGGCGTTGGATTTGACGCATATGATCCATCCACAGGTACACTTACAGAGCTTCATACGATAGACCTTTATGATACAAATTGCATTGATAAGGATGGTAAGCTTGATGAAAAGAAATTTAAGCAAAGGCTTCAGGGTTATGCCAACATTACGAGACACGATCTTGATAAAGTAAAGGAAGGCAAGGTCATCAAGGTCAATGGTCAGGAAGTTACGCTTACTGGTAAGGAAAAACATCAGCTTGTAATAGTTCTGCCGGAGGAAGCGAAAAAAGACTATGGAACGCAGATTGAAAATATAAAGTCACAGCTCGGAGATTACAGCCTTGACGGTATTATCATCGAATATAAGGAGAAGGGCAAAAATTAACGGCTGAACTTAAAGGAGGATCTTACAGAGAAATGATTATACAGTGTATTGCTATAGGGATTATAGCTCTTCTGAGTATCATTCCTTCGATGTACTATTATTTCTATTATCTGACTGATAAGCAGAAACCTGAGAATATACAAATTCTCCTTAGGAACAGATGGGTAACACTGTATTTCGCAGTTTTCGCAGCCGCAGCTGCAGCAATGCTCATTTATGTGTCAGTCAAGGAGAACGCATCGTGGATCGTGTGCATACGTCAGCAGCTTGTTCTAAGTGTGGCTGCCGTAATAGCAGCTATAGATTTTAAGGTTAAGAAAGTCCCGAACTTTCTTGCGGCAGTACTTATCCTTGTCTGGATGGTATTCTTTATAATCCATATAATAGCAGGCGAAGGCTTCAGTACGTTGGGACAGCGTTTTCTTCAGGCTCTGATAGGCTTTCTTACTGGAGGAATCATTCTGCTCGTGTGTATGCTTGTTTCAAGAGGAGGAATCGGCGCAGGTGATGTCAAGCTGATAGCTGTTCTTGGCTTGTTCTACGGCATGATCGGTATTTTGAACATACTATTTTACAGCTGCCTTTTCGCCGTAGTAATAAGTGTATTCCTTTTGGTAGCGAAGAAGCTGAAACTCAAGGATTCTGTTCCTATGACGCCATTTATTCTGATGGCATTATGTACATATACAATTATGTCAATATAGCTTTAGGAGAGTGAAGAAATGAATAAAATTATCGGACCGTTATTTCTGGCTGTTATGGTTGTGCTTTGTATTGTATCATGGAAGAATATTTATACTATGAATGACCGTAAGGATGCAGAGTATATAACCTGCATCGAAAAAGCTGAAAAATATGAGAGTAAGAAAATATATATAGATGCAATTGAGACTTATCGTGAGGCACTCGAAATGCGTCCGGATAATATCGAAATTGCATATAAGATCGCTGAGCTGTATGATACTCTTGGTGAGGAAGAGAATTATCTTAAAGCTCTCCGTGAAGCTTATATGATGAATCCAGGAGATATGAATACCTGTGAAATTCTCATAGCTGCTGCTCTTGAGGAAGATGAATATGATACAGCTTACGCAGATGTTCAGAGAGCACTTCAGCAGGAAACCTGTACTGGTGAATGGAAAGAGAAAATGGAAGACCATCTTGTGCAGCTTCACTGTATGAAGGACAGGCAGTATTATTTCAGATTTGATTCCATAGGTGAATTTGCCTTTCCGCCTGGAGATACCACGAGTGCGACAGTAAGAACAGGAGATTTTTACGGCGTTGTGGATCTTGAAGGTACATATATTCTGGAGCCGGAATATGATGATGCCGGCAAATTCGGATCCGGCTACATTCCTGTTCTGAAGGATGAGGAGTATTTTTACGTTGATACCGCAGCTTACAGAAGGCGTGTGCCCGATTTTGATGCCTCATGGCTTGGAAGCTTTTCAGAAGGATATGCTCCATTTATACATGGCGAAAAAGAAGCGGACGGAACTGCTTCTGAAAAGAAAGGACTGTACGGATACCTCGATACTGATATGAACAAATATGCTGTTGCATTTCTGAACGCCGGAATGTTCAGCAATGGCTATGCAGCTGTTCAGGAACAGGATGGCGGATGGCTTCTTATAGATACAAGCTTCATGCCTGCATTTGAACATAGGTTCGAGGATATTCTTATGGATGAAAACGGTTATGCTACAAGATACGGTGTGTTCTGGGGCAAAAATGACGGACTTTACTATCTCTGTGATTTCGGAGGTAATGTTCTTTCTGAAGGATACGAAGAAGTAAAGGTGTTTGCGTCTGATGAACCCTGTGCAGTGAAAACATCAAATGGTCTGTGGGGATATGTGGGACATGATGGCAAGCTTGTAACAGATGGTATATATCTGGATGCTAAATCCTATTCCTGTGGTTATGCACCGGTCAAGTTAGATGAAAGAGAATATGTTGACGAGCCGTCATGGTGCCTTATAGATAAGGATGGAAACATTATTTACGATGAAGAATATGTTGATGATATGTCAGTTGTATCATACGCAGGATCATTTGTAATAACGCTTGATGATTCTATTCAGACGATATGGATGCATTTGTATGACTGATTCAGAAAGGAAATAAGCATGGAAACTATATTTAAATATGACGAAAACAATCCTAAGCTGATGCACTATGATCTTGAGCCGGACGCTGTGCTTGATACAATATCCACAGAGATGATACGGTGTAACCGGAAAAGTATTAGCTGCCTTGTTCCGATGCGGTTTATAACAGAAAATGGTATTACAAGCAGGATAGATTTTGAACTTGCAGATATGATGTCATTAAAAAGCTATCTTGATAAGTTTGCCATAAACAAAAAAAGATTCGCAGAGCTCGCTGGAAAAATACTCGACGCACTGGAAAACTGTATTCTTCATATGCTGCCTGCCGAACAGATTTTTCTTGATACAGACAATATATATGTAGATATTGCAACCATGAAGGTGTATCTTATATGCCTTCCGGTAAAGGATGTCAAAGAGGCATATGATCTGAAAGAGTTTGTTATTGGTTTTATTGAAAGTATATATCTTGATGCAGGCTTTGAGCATGAAAGCGCTGATTTTCAGAAGATATATGATATGATACCATCTCAGGATATGGATATCGAACAAATGCGTGAGGATCTGGAAATCCTGATGAATGGTGAAAAGAAAAATACCTCAGAAGCAGCTATGGAAAATCATTCTGACAATATATCTGCAGCTTCTGCTGCTCCCATAATAAAGCAGCAGCCGGCTTTGGTGGATGTTGTTCAGGAAAGTGCGTATGTAAGTCCGCAGAATACTGTGGTCAACAGTAAACCTGACAAGAAAACCGGCATTCTGAAATCAAAGACTTCTCATTCTCAGAAGGATGACAAGAAGTCAAGAAAGTCATCCGCCTCTACAGATCTCATGTCCATGTTCCGCAAAGCTCAGAACAATCCGGAATCATCAGTGAAGCAGGTGCAGCCTGCCAATAAGCAGTCAGTGCAGGCTCCGATGAGCAATAATTCAAACAGCGAACGAACTGTACTTATACTGCACGACGATCCCGATGAAACAGCATATCTGGTTTATGGCACTCAGAAAATACGCATAAATGCTGAAGGGACTTCAATCGGTCGTCTTGGAGGACAGTCGTGTAAGAAGGTTGATGTGTTTCTTGAAAGTATCCATGTTTCCTCATATCATGCTGTTATCACTTATGATTTTGATAAAATGTTCTACACAGTAACGGATTACTCATCAACCGGAATCAGTATAAACGGCGCTCGCATCAGCAAGAATGTTCCAGTGAGGATAAATCATAATGATCTGCTGGTATTCGGAGACGTGCCATGCCGCATTATTCTGGAAAGCAATAATTTTTCGTAGGAGCTGATAATATGGTACAATTCGAGATGTTTACCAATACGGGAAAACGTGATATAAATGAAGACAGTGTCTGCATGACGGAGAAAAACGGAGAGTACTGTTTCTCTTTGGCTGATGGACTTGGCGGCCATGGAAAAGGCGAGGTTGCTTCGCAGATGGTAGTCGGCTCTATCTGTGATAAATTCCAGAACAGCGGAGATAATGAGCATTTTCTGCGGGAGTCATATGCAGAGGCTCAGAAGGAATTGGCAAGTGTTAAAAGGCAGATGCATGAAACAACTTCAATGATGACAACTGCCGTTACTCTTGTTATAAATGAAACAGCAGCAAAGTGGGCGCATATCGGCGATTCACGCTTGTATATGTTTTACAGGAACAAGATCGTTCAAAGAACCATCGACCACAGCGTACCTCAGATGCTTGTGCTTTCCAAGGAAATCAAGGAAAAGCAGATACGCAACCATCCGGATCGAAATAAGCTTACAAAAGCATTTGGTTCCACAAAACGTGTAATTGAATGCACTGAATCTGAGCATATTCCATTAAACAAGTGTCAGGGATTTCTTTTATGCTCGGATGGATTCTGGGAGCTCATATACGAAAAAGAAATGTGCAGAGCACTGAAAAAAAGTAAAAACGTCAGCGATTGGATGAATAAAATGGTCGGTATCGTGGCGAAAAGAGGCAGCGACAGGGATATGGATAATTTTTCTGCCATAGCTGTGCTACTATCATAATAAATGTGTAAGGAGTAAGAAATATGAATTGTAAATATTGTAATGAACCGATAGAAACAGGTGTGAGATTCTGCAAAAAATGCGGAAGACCGGCAGAACAGCCCGCAGCAGGCGTAGTACCTGCTATGCAGCAGCGTAATGTTATTATGTGCCCTAACAGACACTACTATGATGCAGCTGAATACACATCATGTCCGCACTGTGCGAACGCAGGAGTTCAGCCTGATGCTTCATCTGCTCACAGAGCTGTTGCCGGCGTAAATCCTATAGCAGCCGCAGCTGAAAATTCAAAGAAGAAAAAAGAGAAGAAAGAAAAGAAGCCTTTTTTCTCTTTTGGTAAGAAGAATGCTCAGCAGGAGCCGGCTGTGCCTGTATATAATAATCAGCCGGCTGTGAATAATAAAGTGAATACTAATAGGACTGTAGCACTTATGGATCTTGAAGATGATGATGCGGCTGCTCCTGTTCAGGCAGCACCTCAGTCTGCACCGACAAGTGCAAAAAAAGCGGTTATGCGTCATGGTGCTGTTAATAAGGAAGCCGCTGCACCTGCTGTTCAGGAAGCGGCTGTCTCATCGGAACCTGTAAAGAATGATGAACCTGATAAAACTGTGTCCTCACTTCTTAAAAATGAATATGTAGCCCCTGTAAGCACTCCGGCTATAGAACAGCCTTCTGTGTCTGAACCAGCACCTGTTCCTGTTGCGAAGGAAAGACCGAAGCGTGATGATTCGTCCAAGACTATAGCCATTTACAGTGATCTCAGTGATGACGAACCTGTAGTGGGATGGCTCGTTTGCGTCAAGGGCGTGAATTTTGGACAGAGCTTCAATCTTGCAGCAGGTAAAAATACAATAGGCCGTTCTGCAATGATGGACGTTGATCTTACAGGAGAGGACAGTGTGTCAAGAAATACACACGCAATTATTATATATGAGCCGAAAAAGAGACAGTTCATTCTCAAGGCAGGCGACAGCAGCGGACTTACATATCTGAACGATGAGCTTGTGCTTGATCACGAAATAATCAAAGCATATGATAAGGTTCAGCTTGGTGAATGTGAAATGATTTTCGTTCCGTTCTGCAATGAGAATTTTACATGGGATACCTTCAAGGAACAGGTATAAAACAGGAGGAAACTTGCAATGCTGAAACGCTGCGGAAGCTGTTTTCATGAGTATGATGACAAATATCAGATATGTCCGGAATGCGGATATGCGGTTAATGATCCTGCGAAGGAATTGTTCTATCTTCAGCCAGGTACGCTTCTTGCTGACCGTTACCGGATAGGAAAGGGTATAGGACATGGCGGTTTTGGTATTACATATCTTGCATGGGACACCAAATTTGACGTCAAGGTCGCTATAAAGGAATACTACTGGAACGGTGTCGTAAACCGTGTTCCGGGAACGAACGAGGTAATTCTGTTTGCTAAAAAGAAGAAAAGGCTGTTTGCCGATAACTTCAACAGATTTATTGATGAAGCACGCAACATGGCAAAGTTCAGTTCCCACAGGAATATTGTAAACGTATTTGAGTATTTTGAGGAAAACGGTACTGCATACATAGTTATGGAGTATCTAAGCGGCTGTGAACTGGAGAAATATGTTGAGGAGAAGGGCGGTAAGCTTCCGCATGAAGATGTGCTTGCGATTTCAGAGATGGTATGTACAGCATTGAAGGCTCTTCACAATGCTCATATAATTCACAGAGATATTGCGCCAGACAATATTATTATTGAACAAGACGGTAATGCAAAGCTCATAGATTTCGGTGCAGCACGTTTTTCTTCAGAGGATACTGTCATAAAGCGTGACGTCGTCAAGCCTGGCTATTCTCCTCTTGAACAGTATAATGAAACAAGTCCTCAGGGTCCATGGTCTGATATATATTCTCTGGGTGCAATGATGTATAAGCTGCTTACAGGAGAAAAGCCTGACGAAGCAACTGATCGTGACTATCATGATAATGTAATACCTCCTCATGATCTCGATTCTGATATACCGGAATACCTAAGTAATGTTGTAATGAGAGCTATGGCTATGGACAGCTTTCTGCGTTTCCAGTCTATTGAAGAAATGGAAAAGGGACTTTTCCGGAAGAAAAAGGTCAATACTCCTGAGCAGGAGCGCCGCCGACGAAAGAGAAAGAGAGTGCTTACAATAGCTGGCTGCGGTGTTGCGGCAGCCGGAATAGCACTTGTACTTGCAATGCGATTCTTTTCACAGTATGTTCTGCCGGCTGATATTACAGTATGGTATGTATCTGAGGAAGACAATGCGCTTAATCAGGATAAAATAAACGGACTTGAGACGATAACAGAGGATTTCAAGGAGATATATCCGCAGGTTGACGTAGAGCTTGTCCCCGTGGACTCTGATGAGTATGTAACAAAGCTTGAGGAGGCACTTGTGAACGGCAATGCTCCTGATCTGTTTGAAAGTGCTGAAATCGACAGCAGCTTGTATGGCAAATGTTCTGAGCTGACGGGTATTGTAAACGAATCAGCGGCAGAGGGCTGCTGTTTTCTGGATCAGTATGAGACTGTTTATCCTGATGGAAGAAAAATGCCTGTAGGTTTCCAGATACCTGTAATGTATATCAACCAGAGTATATGCAAAACAGATTACACGCTGCTTGAGCCAGAGCTTGTATCAATTGAAGGAAGTACTATAATTGTCGAGGACAGGGCTGACGGCAAGCGATATACCTTTGATGATGTGTCTATCGCTGTCAATGATAAAAACAAGGCATTCTTTGAAAGGATGTTCCCTGATTCAGAGTATGACACAGTCAGCAGTGATGCTGCTCTGTTTGAACGTAAAGCTGCCTACTATTTCGGCAACAGTGAATCCTACCTGCCGGTTATATCTTCTCTGCCGGGACAGATAATTGCGCTTAATGTAAATTCCGGCAATGAATCTGAAAGTATCGGATGTATATTCGATTATGAGTGGAGCATTTATCCAAACAGCAGCGCAAAGGAAAAGGCTGCTGGTAAGCTTCTGGCATATATGCTGACAGAAAATGCACAGGAAGAGATGATGGTCAGAAATCAGTGTAATACTATTCCGCTTCAGCAGAATGTAATCGAAAGTTACAGTGAGGTTTATGAAAGTGTTTTTTCGAATGTAAACGAAGAAACGGAAAAATATGTATTTGAAACGAGATGATCAGGTTTGAGTAACAGTAAGATATGTCTTGGCTGCTTTGAAAAATATGACTCTGAGTTTAATGTATGTCCCAATTGCGGATATCTGGAAGGTACGCCTGTAGAAGAACCGCTTCATATGGAGCCGGGCACTATACTGAAAGGACGCTATACAATAGGCAAGGTTCTGGGCTTCGGAGGATTTGGCGTTACCTATATAGCATGGGATACAGTTCTTCAGATAAAGGTTGCTGTAAAAGAATATCTGCCAAGCGAGTTTTCAACACGAATCGTCGGGCAGACGGAGATCAGCGTTTATAATGGAAATAAATCAGATCAGTTCAGACAGGGAATGACCCGATTCGTTGAAGAAGCAAAGAAGCTTGCACAGTTCAATAATGAATCAGGTATCGTTAAAGTTTACGACAGTTTCCTTGAAAATAATACTGCATATATTATCATGGAATATCTTGAAGGTGAGACTCTGTCCTCGCGTATTGAGCGTGATGGGAAGCTTCCTTCTGGCGAAGTAGTACGGCTGCTTCTTCCGATTATGGAATCGCTCAGAACAGTTCATAAAAGCGGAATCATTCACAGAGATATTTCTCCGGATAATATTATGCTTACAGGAAATGGTACAGCAAAGCTAATTGACTTTGGTGCAGCCAGACACGCAACAACTTCTCACAGCCGAAGCATGACGGTAATTATCAAAGCCGGATATTCTCCTGAGGAGCAGTACAGAAGCGGCGGAGAGCAGGGAGCGCATACTGACGTTTACGCAATAGGTGCTACTATGTACAAGGCGGTAACTGGTGTGACGCCTCCTGATGCTCTTGAACGATTTGCTGTGAGAGAGAATAAAAAGCGTGAGATACTGAAGGAATTGTCATCATTTGATGTTGACCTGACAGAAAGTCAGGAAATAGCGATCATGAATGCGCTCAACGTGAGAATAGAAAGCCGCACGCCCGATATGGATCAGTTTATTACAGAGCTTACATCGGAGAAAAAGCCTGTAAGAAGATATGACAAGATAAAGGGCATAGATTTTCTCAGGTGGCCATTATGGGCGAAGATCGCCGTTCCGGCTGCTGCGGTCTGTGCAGTCGGCTTCGGAGTTATCAGTGCTCTTACCAATGTTACTTTTGAACGTGCTGAGATACCGGATGATATGGTAAGAGTACCAGCCATAATAAATACAAGACTTGAAAACTGCGTAAACAGCCTTGCCTCGAAAATACTTCTGCCTCGTGTTACGGGAGCACAGCCGTCAACGATCGTTGCAGAGAATATCGTAATGGAGCAGAATCAGGATATCGGTTCGTACGTCCTCGAAAATACCATTGTAAAAATGGAAATCAGTACCGGTATTGAGAATAATATAGTACCGGATGTTATTGGTATGTACTCTGACCAGGCGCAGGAACGTCTTGAGGATGCCGGATACGCAGTTGGTATATCAGAAGAATACAGCGCAGTTATAGCGGAAGGAGCTGTAATTGATCAGGATATTGCTCCGGGAGAGGAATATGACCTGGAGGAAATAGTTAATATTATCGTTTCAAAGGGAATAGATCCTGATTCAAGTACAGAGGAAAAGTTTGTAAAGATGCCTGACATGAACGGCATGACATTTGCAGAGGCATCTGAAGAAGCAGAGAAGCATGGTATGCTGGTTGCTGTAAGTTCAAGAGAATACAGCAGCAGTGTACGTGAGAACTGTGTAATGTATCAGAGCATTGCCGCCGGACAGAAAATTATGAGTCAGAATACAGTAGAGCTTATGATTTCTATGGGTGAGCAGAGCATACGTGTTGAAAACGTTTTCTGCAAGCCTGAGACAGAGGCTATTGAAATGCTGCGTCAGCAGGGACTTAATGTTTCTGAAATTCTCTATGAAGAAAGCAATCTGTATGAGAAGGGATTGGTAATAGCGCAGACTCCTGAATCTGGAACGGAGCTTGGGATCAATTCGGATGTTACTATTACAGTCAGTGCTGGCAGCGAAGCATTTGAAATGCCTGAGGTGACCGGAAATCATCTCGATGATGTACGTGATAAGCTGCGTGAAAGCGGACTGGTCGTAATAATAAGCTATGAAAATGATGAGGATAAAGAGCCTGATATAATACTTGAACAAGGCACAGCAGCAGGAACAGCAGTCAGACCTGGAGATACGATAGTGTTAACGGTAAATTCAGAGACAGATGAAAAAATTGTTTCAGTACCGGATGTAACAGGTATGGAGCTTGATGAGGCGGGTGTGCTTCTTGTAAGATCCAAGCTTCAGGTTGCAGTGAACGAGGTAAACAGCGATGAAGTTGAGGAGGGCTATGTCATATCACAGACTCCTCCAGCCGGCATGAAGCTCACTGAAAACTCAGTACTGACTCTTACTGTCAGTCTCGGTAAGGCTGCATTTACAGCTCCTGAGCTTACAGGGAAAACTTTGCTTATGGCAGAGGCGATGCTTGATGATATGGGACTTCAGTCAGAAATATCTGAAGAATACAGTGATACAGTAGCTGAGGGTATGATCATTTCTCAGGATCCGGAAGCTAAGTCAGGCGTTTACAGTGGCGATAAAGTAAAGCTTGTAGTCAGCAAAGGCAGAAAACCGGTGCCTGTACCGGATCTGAGTGGATTGGATGAGAAGAAAGCAATAGAGCTTCTCACAGAAAACAATCTTACTTACAGCATTAAGACTGCTTATAGTGATGAGATCGAAAAAGGCAGCGTAATATCCCAAAGTCCTGAAAAAGGTGAGAAAAGGTTCAGCGGAGATGTTGTCGTAATTACGGTGAGCCTTGGTAAATCAGAGATCATGCCTGAGAAGGTAACGCTCGGAAGAACCAGCACATCATTAAGCGTTGGCGATACTCTTCAGCTGATCCATACAATTACACCAGATGATGCCAGTGACAAAACTGTAAGCTGGTCGAGCAGCAATACGTCAGTTGTTACAGTCAGCAGCAACGGCCTTGTTCAGGCAGTTGGAACAGGAAATGCAACAGTAACAGTAAAGACAAACAGCGGTGACTGTACAGCTGTATGTAAGATAAATGTAAAGAAAGCTGAGATTTCAAGTATAAAGATCAGTTCGTTTCCGTCAAAGCTCACATATTATTCCGGTGAAACACTGAACACATCAGGGCTCAGACTTATGGTAGTTTATGATAATGGTAAAACAGAGATAGTATCCAGTGGATTTTCGTCAAGCTGTTCAATGGACGGAACAGGTGAAAAGACTGTACAGATTACATATGAAGGTAAAAGTACGAGCTATCAGATAAGAATTATCGGTATTGAGCTGACACTGAGTTCATCGAGCCTTAATCTGAAAACAGGAGACACATATCAGCTTTCCGCTTCAAGTTCTGTGACAGGTATTATTAAATGGAGCAGTTCCAATTCAGGCGTAGCCGGAGTTTCTGACGGAGTTGTTACTGCAAACAAAGAGGGAAGTGCTGTAATAACTGCGGCTATGACCTATAATGGAACAACATACAGAGCGTCATGTAATGTGTCTGTTGCTGACAGCATCATTCCGTCTCTTGATATCACAAGCGGCAGTATTACTCTTTATGAGGGTGAGACATTCAGCATAGCTTCAGATGTTGTACCAGCAGGACAGAAAATAACATGGAGTACGAGCAGTGCGGGATGTGCTTCGGTAAGCAGCGGAGGAATTGTAACTGCGGTTTCAAGCGGCAGTGCTGTAATAACAGCTTCAATGAGCTATAATGGCAAGACATTTACAGATACTGTCAGTGTAACAGTAATTTCTCCGTCTATCAGCATATCACAGGATTCATTAAATTTGTATCCTGGTGATAGCAGACAGCTGAATGCTTCTGTAAAGCCTGATAATGCAAAGGTATCGTGGAGCAGCTCAAATTCACTTGTTGCATATGTTACCGATGGAGAAGTAACAGCAAATTCACCCGGAAGAGTCACGATTACAGCTGAGATAAAGGTAGGCGGAACGTCGTACAAGAGCTATTGTACTGTTACTGTTCAGGAACCATCGCTTAAACTCTCAAGCTCATCGCTCACCTTATTCCCCGGAGAGTCATCAACACTGACAGCTACAGCGGTTCCTTCCAATGCTCAGATTACATGGGGATCATCCAACTCGCTGATAGCTTATGTAACAGATGGAGTAGTTACTGCAAATTCTGAGGGAACAGCTATTATAACTGCCTATATGACAGTCAGCGGTGTGGTATATTCGAGCACCTGTACTGTAACAGTATCTGCACCATCAGTACAGATATCCCAGAGCAGTCTGAGTCTTGCACCCGGAGATACAGGTACATTTTATGCGAACGCTGTACCATCAACTGCGGATATAACATGGAGTTCAAGCAATTCAATATGTGTATTCGTATACAGTGACGGCAGATATGAAGCAGTATTTCCCGGCACGGCTACCATAACAGCGACTATTACTGTAAATGGGGTACAGTATAAATCTTACTGCACGGTAACAGTAACCGAATCAGCGTCTCAGTAGCGGCATTTTCATATGCTGCTTACTGAGTTCTGCACAAGAATCATCAGGAGGTTCATATGAAAAGAATGTTTAGGAGAATATGTGCAGCAGTGACAGCTGCGGTGTGCGGCACAGCGCTTATGTGCCTGCCGGAAAATGCGGAAATGCTGCCGGAGTTTATAGCCGAGGCTGAGTCGGAGATGTCTTCCGCTGCAGCCGGAAAGTGCGGTGAGAACCTTGAATGGTCACTCATTGACGGTGTGCTGACTATTTCGGGCGAGGGTGAGATGACGGATTATAACTATCAATCAAGTGTTCCATGGTATGAATACAATGATAGTATCACTACAATTGTAATAGAATATGGAGTAACTGGAATTGGCGATAATGCTTTTAATTGGTGTGAATCGCTTACATCAGTAACAATATCTGATGGTGTTACGAGAATTGGTGATAATGCATTTTGTTATTGCAAGGCTTTGCCTGAAATATCAATACCAGATAGTGTTATAAGTATCGGATATGGGGCATTTGATTTTTGCATCTCACTTACGTCAGTAACGATACCTGATGGTGTTAAGAGTATAGACAGTCGTGCGTTTTCATCCTGTGAAGCTCTTCATTCAATATACATATCCTCTAGTGTTGAGTATATAGGTGATAGTTGTTTTTCATACTGTAGTTCACTCAATTCAATCTCAATTACAGTAAATCCCAATAATCAATTTTATTTAGTTTCAGGTGGCGTTCTGTTTGATAAAAATAAGAAAAACTTGATATGTTATCCATCAGGAAAATCTGATGCTGAATATGATATTCCTTCAGGTGTGACTAATATAGCTGAGGATGCTTTTTTAAATTGCGATGCATTGGAATTAGTTACTATACCAGATAGTGTAACAAATATAGGAGATGGTGCGTTTAGTTCTTGTGATTCGCTTACATCCATAATAATACCTGGCAGTGTAATAGATCTTGGACGTTATTCTTTTACTGCTTGTAAATCATTGTCCTCAGTAACATTACAGTATGGTGTAGCTAATATAGGATACGCTTCTTTTGATAATTGTGATAGTTTGACATCAATAATAATACCAAGAAGTGTTTCAAGCATTGAAGAAAGAGCGTTTGGTTACTGTGACAGTCTCACCTCAATAACCATCGAAAATCCCGAATGCGACATATATTATGATTCAGGAACTATTACATCTACGGCGGCTATATACGGTTATTCCGGATCAACAGCTGAAGCTTATGCAGAAATGTACGGCAATACCTTCAAAACAATAATGGAATCCGAAATTTCCGGTACCTGCGGTGAAGATGCCGTATGGGTACTGGATACCAGCGGTACACTGACGATTTCAGGTTCCGGCAGAATGGATGATTACACAAGCACCAGACCGTGGGATGAATACACTGGGCATATCTTACGTGTGGTGATTGATGACGGTATTACCAATGTAGGAGACAACGCCTTCACACGCTGCGAAAATCTTGTATCTGCGGAATTGGCTGAGAGCGTAGAGGAGATAGGCGTTCATGCGTTTCAGTCAACCTCTCTTAGCGATATAGAGCTTCCATACGGACTTAATGATATAGGCGGATTTGCATTCTATGCCTGCGAAGAACTGACTTCTATCGGACTTCCCGACACTCTTACAACAATAGGTGAGTACGCCTTTGCATACACCAGCATTACCGGCATCACTCTGCCGCGCAGACTTACTGCTATAGATCAGGCTGCATTTTATCATTGTGATCATCTGTGGTCCATAGAAATTACGTCAGCAGTGAAGAATCTTGAAATGAATACATTTGCAGATTGCGGTGAACTTGCAGCAATACATATTATGAACAGCAACTGTGAGATTTACGATGGTTCGGCTACTATTGCTGAGGGAGCTGTTATATATGGATATCCTGATTCAACGGCAGAAGCTTATGCTGAAAAGTATTCAAGGGAGTTTGTTTCTATATTTGATGCAGGCGTAAGCGGTTATTGCGGAGCTTATCTTGAATGGAAGCTTGAGGAAGACGGTACTCTTACGATTTCTGGTGAGGGTGATATGTATGATTATACATCCGCATATGAAATATCCTGGTATGAATACATGGATCATATAACATCTGTTATAATAGAAGACGGTGTCACCAGTATAGGTGACAGTGCATTTGCAGGATGTGCGTATATAACTTCAGTTGAAATGCCGGAAGGACTAATAAGGATAGGCGATGGGGCGTTTGCAACCTGCAGTTCATTAGCTGAGATCGAAATACCGGATAGTGTTGTGACTATATGTGACAATGCTTTTGTATATTGTGAAGATCTTACCTCGGTGACTATACCAAATGGCGTAACAAGCTTGGGTGCATACGCTTTCGGGTGGTGCAGTTCATTGGAAACTGCCGCTATATCGGGCAGTGTGGAAATCATTAATAATGGCGCATTCATGTATTGTTACTCATTAAGCTCACTTATCATACAGAATGGTGTGACTGCTATAGGTGCACAGGCATTTGCTCAGTGCGACGCTCTGACATCCGTAACGATACCGGGAAGCGTAAAGGATATTGGCTACTACGCTTTTCAGTGGTGTGATAATTTAAGCTCAGTTACTATACGAGACGGAGTTGAAAGTATAGGCTATTGCGCATTTTATGAATGCCCGAAGCTTTCATCAATTACGCTTCCTGAAAGTGTGGCGAACATAAATGAAGCGGCATTTGTCTATTGTTCAGCTATTGAAATGATAACCATAGAAAATCCGGATTGTTCGATCAGTGATAGCGAGGGCACTATCCCCGAAACTGCTGCTATCTGCGGTTTCTCTGGTTCGACAGCTGAAGAATATGCTTCAAAGTATGGCAGGACGTTTATTGCACTTGAAGATATTACTACAACCACTACGACCACTACTACAACCACAACAACTACAACCACCACTGCTACAACAACAGATGACGATATAGTTGCATTCGGCGAATGCGGCGCAGACGGCGACAACGTCACGTGGACACTCAGCGAAGACGGCGTTCTGACGATCAGCGGGGAAGGGGAGATGGAAGCGTTCAATAATAGCAGCGCCCCTTGGTATGAATA
>JAZNOB010000159.1:0-3003 GCA_045580565.1 Ruminococcus sp. | reverse complement strand
GTGTCGGATATGGTAGAATAGAATCAGAAAGTAAAGGTGCCTTTCATCGAATTGCAGTACTCCGGATGATACGGAGACTGTTCCCAAAGCAGAACTCGAGACCTGCTTCGGACATATGCTCAAAAATCATAATGAATTCTTTTAAAGGAGAGATTAACATGACTGAAAAGAAATACCTGAAATGGTACAATAAAATAGGCTACGGCTCAGGAGATATCGCAGGAAACGTTGTATATGCCTTCCTCGCCACCTTTGTTATGATCTATCTGACCGATACAGCAGGACTGAATGCAGGCATTGTCGGAACACTGATGATGGTTTCGAAGATTTTCGACGGATTTACAGATGTCATATTCGGTTCGCTTATTGACAAAACAAAAACGAAGCTCGGAAAGGCTCGTCCTTGGATGCTGTTCCCCTACATCGGCTGCAGTATTATGCTGGCTGCAATTTTTGCAATTCCCACAACATGGGGCGATGTAGCAAAATATGCATACTTCTTCATCACCTACACACTGCTGAATGCCGTGTTTTATACCGCAAACAACATTGCCTATTCTGCACTTACCGCACTTATCACCAAAAACGGCAATGAGCGTGTGCAGATGGGTTCCATCCGCTTCATCTTCGCATTCGGAACAAGCTTTCTGATCCAGTCCATTACAGTTAAGGCAGTTGATTGGTGCGGCGGCGGTGTGGAAGGCTGGAGAAATATTGCGATCATTTACGCAATTATCGGACTTGTGGTCAATACCATCTCCGTATTCTCTGTCAAGGAGCTGCCGGATAAGGAACTGGAAAATGAAAATCCTGCCGATGAAGAAGCTGCTAAATTTTCCGCAGACGCCTATCCGGATTTTGAGCTTGCAGACAAGGAGCACCGGACCGAAGATGAAAGCAAGAAGTATTCACTTCTTGATGCTGCAAAGCTTCTTATTGCAAACAAATACTACATAATCATCTGTGTGGTCTACATCCTTACTCAGCTTTTCTCCGCAACACTCAGCATGGGTATTTACTACATGACCTACATCCTCGGAAACGCAGATCTGCTCGGCACTTTCTCGCTTGCAATCAATATCCCGATGATCTGCGGTCTGCTGATTACTCCCTATCTTGTAAAGAAATGCAAGGGTATGTACAAGCTCAACCTCACCGGCTACCTGATTTCCACAATTGCAAGAGCGCTCGTAATGGTGGGCGGATATATGCAGAATGTCCCGATGATGCTGATTTTCACAGGTGTTGCGGCGATCGCAATGAGTCCTATGCAGGGCGACCTGAACGCACTTATCGCAGCCTGCTCCGATTACACCTACCGTACAACAGGCAAGCGTATCGACGGAACGATGTATTCCTGTTCGTCACTCGGTGTAAAGATCGGCGGCGGTATCGGAACTGCACTCACAGGCTGGCTGCTTGCGGCTGGAGGCTATGTGGCAAATGCAGCTGTACAGCCGGAATCCTGCATCAATATGCTGCACTTCATGTATCTCTGGCTGCCGATGATTCTGAATCTTGTGATTACAATTTTACTTTCACGTCTTACAGTTGAGAAAGCTAATGAAAATTGGGACAAGGAACACAACTCATAAAGGAGGACATCATTATGAAACCTACACTTGAATGGCTGACAAACCCTGAAGTCTTTGCAGTAAACCGTGAACAAGCACATTCCGACCACCTTTGCACTGTGAACGGACAGCAGCTGAAGCAGTCCCTGAACGGCACTTGGAAATTTGCATATAGCGAACATCCCGACAACCGTCCGACTGACTTCTATCAGACCGATTATGATGTAATAGGCTTCGATGACATCACCGTCCCCGGACACATCCAGCTTCAGCGCTATGACAAGCCTCAGTATGTGAATACCCAGTATCCTTGGGAGGGACAGGAAAGCCTCATTCCTCCGCAGATTCCGCAGAAACGTAATCCCGTAGGCAGCTATGTGAAGTTCTTTGATGATGACGAATCACTTCTTGACAAGGATACCTTCATCAGCTTTCAGGGTGTTGAAACTGCAATCTATGTGTGGCTCAACGGCGAGTTTGTGGGCTATGCCGAGGACAGCTTTACCCCTTCTGAGTTCAATATCACGCCCTATCTGAAGGAAAAGGGCAATAAGCTTGCAGTCGAGGTTTACCGCTACAGTACGGCAAGCTGGCTGGAGGATCAGGATTTCTGGCGGTTTTCCGGTATCTTCCGTGAGGTGTATCTGTACGCCGTTCCCGAAATTCACGTTCGTGACATGAAGGTGATTACAGATTTTGATTACGAAAACGGCAGCGGTATTCTGACAACAGAGCTTGATATTGTAGGTAAAAATGATTATGCAGTCAAGCTCACACTGACTGACAAAGACGGAAACAAGGTGTATGAAAGCGATACTGCGAATGTAACCGCATCCATCCCCAACGTGATGTCGTGGAGTGCGGAAGCACCGAATCTTTACACGCTCACTGCTGAAATCATTGCAGACGGTGAGATCGTGGAAACTGCTGAAACAAAGGTCGGCTTCCGTACCTTTGAGCTGAAAAACGGACTGATGCTTCTGAACGGCAAGCGTATAGTCTTCAAAGGCATCAACCGCCACGAATGGAATGCAGAGGGCGGCAGAGTTGTGACCGAAGAAGATATGCTCTGGGACATCCGCTTCATGAAGCAGAACAACCTGAACGCCGTCCGCACCTGCCACTATCCGAACAACTCTCTCTGGTATCAGCTTTGCGATGAGTACGGTATTTATCTTATTGACGAAACAAATCTTGAAAGCCATGGAACTTGGCAGAAGATGGGGGCTTGTGAACCGTCCATCAATATTCCGGCATCACTCCCCGAATGGAAGGAAGCCTGCCTTGACAGAGCAAGATCCATGTATGAGCGTGACAAGAACCATGCAAGCGTGCTGATATGGAGCTCCGGAAACGAAAGCTACTGCGGCGATGATATTGCGGCAATGGCTGACTACTTCCACGAGGTTGACAGCACAAGACTGGTTCA
>JAZNOB010000158.1:0-2591 GCA_045580565.1 Ruminococcus sp. | reverse complement strand
GTTGCCCCTTGACCCCACCAACATTTTTTGAAAAAATTGTTGGATCAAAAAAACTTTTATTGCCTGTGCGCTCCTTAAAACAGCCCAGCTTCAAACCACAATTTACAAAAAGGAGACTACCATGAAAAATGTACAGATTTTCACCGACGGTGCTTGCAGCGGAAATCCGGGCCCCGGCGGATGGGGCGCTGTCCTCAGATACGGAACAGCCGAAAAGGAACTCTCCGGCGGCGAACCATCTACCACAAATAACCGCATGGAGCTTACAGGCGTCATTGCTGCATTGTCCGCCCTCAAAGAACCATGCAATGTAACTCTCACCACCGACAGCAAATACGTGGTTGACAGCATAACAAAGGGCTGGGTATACGGCTGGAAAAAAAAGGGCTGGATAAAATCCGACAAAAAGCCTGCCCTCAATGTTGACCTGTGGGAACAGCTCCTGCCGCTGCTGGAACGCCATAACGTCACCTTCGTATGGGTCAAGGGTCATGCAGGTCATCCCGAAAATGAACGCTGCGACCAGCTGGCAGTCATGCAGCGTGACAGACAGGTCTAATTGCGCATTCCTCCGCATAGGCTGTACAAAAGCTTATGAACCGGAGGAATTTATATATGAAACAGCAGGTACAGCCCCAGAAGCCCAGAGGTCACCACAACATCATTGCTGAAGACAGAGAACACCTCAGCCTTTCAGGTGTGACGGACGTGGACTGCTTTGATGAGCGCATCATCAGACTTTTCACCGAGCTTGGCGAACTGACTATCAAAGGCAGAAAGCTCCATGTGGACGGCGTGAGCCTCGAAACGGGAGATATGAAGATAAGCGGCGATATCTGGTCACTTCAGTACGGCGACCGTGACAAGACAGGTCCCCTGAGCCTTTTCGGCAGGCTTTTCCGCTGATGATAATTCCGGATACCTTTCTCACCGTCCATGAGGAAACTGTGCTGTTTCTCAGCTCAGTCCTCTTAGGGATGGGGATGGAGCTTGTTTTCGACGTTTTCCGTGCACTGAGAGTTATCCTGCCTCACAAAGCCGCCGCCGCTGCTCTGGAGGATGTGCTCTTTATCCTCATATGGGCGTCCGGCATCGCTGCCTTTACGAGTGTTCTTGCAAAGGGCGATCTCAGGTTTTTCTGCATCGGCGGAAGCGTCATCGGCTTTATCCTTTGCAGATTCCTTATCGGCAACCCTCTGGTGAAGCTTCTGTCAAGGCTCATGCAGGCTGTTATAAGGGTAATTGCATGGTGCACACGACCTTTTCGTGCTGTCTGTGTGCGTATATATAGAAAATTCAGGCTGAAATTTGTCAGAAACGCCAAAAATAACAGCCGGAGGAAAGAATTTTTACCTGCCCCCTTGATTGCACCATTCAAAATGTTGTATAATATTTATAACCGTAAAAGAAAGCAGGGTGACAACAGACGTGGCTCAGAAAAAGAACCAGAAAAACAGCAGGACATCTAAAAAGAGACGTGCTGCAAAAAAGCCGGTTTCACGGTCAAAGTTCATATTCCGTATACTTGAGCGCACTGCTGCAGCTGCAGCTATTATCGGCTGTACTGCACTGATCATCAGCGTTCAGTCCAGTATTGCGGAGAAAGAAAGCGAGCTTTCTGAGATCCAGGAGCAGATCACAGAATATCAGGCTCTCAATGAGGATCTTTCAAGAATACTCAACAGCGGGGATACAGATAAGTATATGGAAAAGCTGGCGATAGAGGATTACGGCTATGCACATCCGGATGAGTTCCGGTTCTATGACATCTCCCGAAACTGACAAATTTCAGACGGGTAAAATTATATGAAGGGATCACATGATTTACATGCAGGTAGAAAACGGCAAAATTTATGAGGGTACAATAAAGAGCATTACTAAGTACGGGGCCTTTGTTGACATTGCAAATCCGGATAATCAGCGTATTGTGGGTATGGTCCACATTTCCGAGATTTCCAGAAGCTATGTAAACGAGATCCGTGAGTTTGTCACTGAGGGTCAGTCGGTCAAGGTCAAGGTTATAAGCGTTGATGAAAACGGCAAGATAAGCCTTTCCATGAAGCAGGCTGAACCGGAGCCGCCCAAGGCGCATAAGAATGACGGTGCGCCTCAGAGAAGACCTCAGCGTGAGCCGAGAGCCGACAGAGAGCAGAAGCCAAACGTATGGGAGCCGAAAAAGAAAGCGCCCGTAACTGAGCTGACATTCGAGGATATGCTCAGCCGCTTCAAGCAGAACAGCGAGGAGCGTATGTGCGACATCAAGCGCAATACTGAGCGTAAGAATCGTTCAAGAAGAAAGTAACATGAAAGCCGCTGCGGTTGCAGCGGCTTTTTTGGGATATGGATTAAGGGAGATAAATTGTAGTTTATATATGCCGAAGGCACACCACGAAAGCCTCCCCTTAGTAAGGGGAGGTGGCACGCCGAAGGCGTGGGGTCGGGGATTGCGAGTAGAAAAGTAGGCTGAAATTTCAGCGTTACTGCGCTTTTTACAATCCCCTCAGTCAGCTGCGCTGACAGCTCCCCTTACTAAGGGGAGCCTTGGGCGGTGCGCTTTGCGCATTTGCTTTGCACGCTAAACTACAATTTAC
>JAZNOB010000157.1:0-2836 GCA_045580565.1 Ruminococcus sp. | reverse complement strand
ATAAGCCAGCATCTCTATACTAAGGAGATTCCGGATGTTGACCTTATGATACGTCCCAGCGGTGAGCTGAGACTGTCCAACTTCCTTATATGGCAGTGTGCTTACGCAGAATACTATTTCACTGACGTTCTGTGGCCGGATTTTGCGAGAAGCGAGCTTGATAAGGCACTTCGTGACTACGCAGGCAGAGGACGACGCTTCGGAGGTGTTTGAGCATGAAAACACGTATTATTTCAGGCGCAGTGGCAGTTGTTATCCTGATACTTGTGCTTATTTTGAACCGCACCTTTGTTTTCCCGCTGTGCATTGGTCTGATTGCTGCCATGGCGATATTAGAGCTTTTCAAGGCTGATAAATGCACAAAGTATGTGATCTCACTTGCTGCTGCCTGCGGCGGTGCTGTTCTTGCTCCTTTTTTCCGTTTCTTCGGCTTATGGGGCTGGGATACATTTGTAATGGTCGTTGCTGTAATGGTAATGTTCTTCGACTTTGTAAAGAATCATAAGGAACGTACCTTCCAGCAGACTGCTTTTATGCTTGTATCCGCAGTATTCGTTACATACTCAATGAATCTGCTGGTGAGTCTCCTGCTTATGAGCAATAAGTTTGGTGTTATGTATGTTATCCTTGCTCTTTGCGCTGCATGGATATCAGATACAGGCGCATACTTTACCGGAACATTTCTCGGTAAGCGTAAGCTCTGCCCTGAGATCAGTCCTAAGAAGACTGTTGAGGGCTTTATCGGCGGTATTGCCGCTGACATAGTTGTGATGCTTCTTGTAAGCATGACCTATGGAATTATCGCAGGTGTTCACGTACAGTTCCTGTGGCTTATCTTTACAGCAGCTGTATGCTCAGTCTCTGGCGTTCTCGGCGATCTCTGTGCATCACTTATCAAGCGTCAGAGAGGCATAAAGGATTTCGGCAATATCATGCCCGGACACGGCGGCGTAATGGACAGATTCGACAGTGCGCTTTTCACTGTACCAGTGTTCTTTGCGTGTGTGTCTGCAATTCCGATTTATTATATCTGATAAATAAACGACAGCCCCTCGCAGGAAAACTGCGAGGGGATTTGCCGCATAAAGAGAGGAGTTTTTACCATGGGTAAACGAATTTCTATTTTAGGCTCAACAGGCTCTATCGGCACTCAGGCTCTTGATGTTGTCGATAAACACGGCTTTGAGGTTCATGCTCTGGCTGCTTACAAAAGCGTTGATATGCTGGAAAAGCAGGCGAGAAAATACAAGCCTAATACAGTGTGCATTTACTGTGACGAATACTATGATGAATTGAAAGCACGTCTTGCTGATATGGAGCTAAAGGTTCTCTGCGGCATGGATGGTCTTTGTGAAATAGCTTCTGACACCGGCGCAGATATTCTTCTGAATTCTGTTGTTGGCATGGTAGGTCTGAAGCCCACGCTTACAGCAATTGAAGCTGGAATCCCCATTGCTCTTGCCAATAAGGAGACTCTTGTTGCAGGAGGAAGCCTTGTAATGAAATCGGCTGCGGAAAAGGGAGTGCCGATCCTGCCTGTTGACAGCGAGCATTCCGCAATTTTCCAGTGCTTACAGGGAAATTCCAGAAAGCAGCTGCATAAAATTATACTGACAGCCTCCGGCGGACCTTTCTATGGAAAGAAAAAGGAGGAGCTTGAAGCTGTTACAGCAGCCGACGCTCTGAAACATCCCAACTGGGATATGGGCAGCAAGATAACTATAGATTCCGCAACTCTCATGAATAAGGGACTTGAATTTATTGAGGCGAAGTGGCTCTTTGACGTAACACCAGAGCAGATCGAAGTCGTTGTTCACCGTCAGAGTGTAGTTCATTCTGCTGTTGAGTACGATGATTACTCTGTTATTGCACAGATGGGTGTTCCAGATATGAAGATACCTATTCAGTACGCCCTCCTGTATCCTGACAGAATGCCATGTCCTACAGGCAGACTTTCACTCACTGATTACGGTCAGCTTACCTTTGCAAAGCCTGACATGGACACATTCCGCTGTCTGCCTATGGCAATTGAGGCAATCCGCCGAGGCGGTACAGTACCAGCTGTTATGAATGGTGCAAACGAAGTGGCTGTTGCTGCATTCTTGAAAGGTGAGATAGGTTTCCTGCGGATCGCAGAGCTTGTTGAAGCGGCAATGAATGAAGTGCCCTTCAAGGAGATAACCTGTCTTGAGGATGTGCTTGAAGCTGACGCAGCTGCACGTGAGGCTGTACTCAGAATGATATAAACCTGTTTCAGAAAGGATAACCTGCACTATGTCAATGTGGACAATTATCATTGCTATATTCGTATTCGGACTTATTATTGCTATTCATGAATTTGGTCATTTCATTGCTGCAAAGCTCAATGGCATTCAGGTAAATGAATTTGCAATAGGCATGGGTCCGAAAATCATAAAGTTCAGAAAGGGTGAAACGCTGTATTCCCTGCGGCTTCTTCCTATAGGCGGTTTTTGTGCTATGGAGGGCGAGGATACAGCCAGTGATAACCCAAGAGCCTATGAAAAGAAAAAAGTGTGGCAGCGAATGATAGTTGTTCTTGCAGGTGCTTTTATGAATATTGTATTGGGATTTGTCCTGCTAATAGTTACTACCTGTATGAGCGACCTTGTGCCCACAAGATATGTCAGTCAGCCTGCCATGGAAACCTTTGAAACATATGGGTACAATGTAGGCTGCTGGTCGCTCATGTGCCTTGAAGGTGAGACTCCGGTGTCCACATCTCAAGAATGCGGTCTGCTTCCGGGTGATGAGATCATATCTGTCAACGGTTCACATATATGGAGCATCACAGACCTCAGCTATAAGCTTCAGACTA
>JAZNOB010000156.1:0-3267 GCA_045580565.1 Ruminococcus sp. | reverse complement strand
CCTGTGCCAGATGCTTTCTGTCACGGAGAACGATAGAGCCTACATCACCTACACCAAGACCGTCAACCATAACTCTGCCTGCTGGTACCTGAGAAGCGATCCTTATTGAGTTGTCGTCCATTTCGATCACATTGCCTATCTCGCCGATAACTATATTGCTCTCCGGTATTCCCATTGAACGTGCTATCTGTGCGTGCTTTGCAAGATGCTTGTACTCGCCGTGAACGGGGATGAAATACTTAGGTCTCGTGAGAGCCTGAATAAGCTTCAGTTCCTCCTGACAAGCGTGTCCTGATACGTGGACCTCGTACATTGCCTCGTATACGACCTCGGCTCCGCTTCTCATAAGCTCGTTTACCACACGTGTTACATACTTCTCATTTCCGGGAATAGGTGTAGCTGAAATGATAATGAAGTCGTTTGGCGTGATCGTTACCTTTTTATGGGAATTCATAGCCATACGTGTAAGGGCAGACATAGGCTCGCCCTGACTGCCTGTTGTAATGAGAACGACCTGTTCATCGGGATAACGGCTCATTTCGTCAATGTCAATGACTGTTCCCTCAGGTGCCTTGAGGTAGCCAAGCTCCAGTGCCGTACCCATTACGTGTATCATGCTTCTGCCGAATACAGCAACCTTTCGGTTATGGCGGACAGCATTGTCGATTATCTGCTGGATACGGTGGATATTTGACGAAAATGTAGCAATGATTATTCTCTTGCCGGCTGCACTTTCAAAGAGCTTTTCAAAAGAGCCTCCAACAGTCTTTTCGGAACGTGTAACGCCGTCTCTTTCAGAATTTGTAGAGTCTGCCATGAGAGCCAGTACGCCTCTGCTGCCAAGCTCGCCGAAGCGTGCCAGATCAATTATCTCGCCGTCAACTGGTGAGAAGTCTACCTTGAAGTCACCTGTATGAACGATAATACCTGCCGGTGTATGGATAGCCATACCCACAGCGTCGGGAATAGAGTGGTTTACCTTGATAAACTCTACAGCCATGCAGCCCATGTGCACAGTCTTTCTGGGCTGTACCTCGCAGAGCTTTACCTTGTCTGCAAGACCATGCTCCTCAAGCTTGCCTTTTACAAGAGCAAGAGTAAGTCTTGTGCCGTAGATCGGAACGTCTATCTTCTTCAGCAGATACGCAAGTCCGCCGATATGGTCTTCGTGACCGTGAGTGAGAACAACGCCTCTTACACGCTCCTTGTTCTCTACAACATATGTGAAATCCGGAATTACGATATCAACGCCGGGCATATCCATATCCGGAAAGGCAAGACCGCAGTCCAGAATGAACATATCATTGCAGCATTCAAACACTGTCATGTTCTTGCCGATTTCATTAAGTCCTCCCAGAGGGATGATCTTTACAGGATTCTTCCTGTTTTCCTTTTTCTGATAAGGTCTGCCGGAGCTTCTTCCCTGGGGCATTTCAAGAGCCCTTGCACGATTATTCTGCCTGAAGTTCCTTCTGTAATTTACCTTACCCTGATTCTGAGGAGCCTTTCCTCCTCTGTTATCCTTTCCTTCTGTTAAAGCCAAAAAATTACCTCCATATTTCTGATGTACACGCCTTCCGGCAGTGTGTTGCGGATAGTGAATAAAGAATACTGAATAAAGAAAAACTATAATGAATGTACCAGCCTGTCGTTCCGTTAATGCAGCTTTTACTGATATATTTAAAATATTGCACCTTAGTCTTTATTCATTATTTTGTTTTTTTACAGGCTTTCACTGCCTGCTATTCCCGTTATATATACCTTTAATTATACAAAAAACAAAATTTGATGTCAAGCACTCTTTATTAAATTTGTGCGCATGGAGGCATTTTATACGGATTCACAATATTTTTCCGCAGAACTCAGTTTTTATGTGCAGAGGGCGTTTTTATATGTCTTGCAAGAATAAGCAGAGCCAGCAGATTGGGGATCGCCATAAGCCCATTGGCTATGTCGGAAAGTGTCCATATATCAGAAAGTGCACCTGCTGCGCCGAATACCGCACACAGACAGAATATCCACCTGTAGACAGAAACCGCACGTTTTCCTGAAAAGGTGCACCTTACCGCAGTCTCTCCGCAACAGCACCAGCCAAGCATTGTACAGAACGCAAAGAGTACAGTCATGACTGCAACCGCAGGCTCCGAAAATCTCCCAAGCACATGAGCAAAAGCGTCAGCCGCCGGCTTTGTGCCATAAACTATATCCGCATCTGTACAAAGAACCGCAAGAGCTGTCAGAGTGCAGCAGACCATTGTGTCAAGAAACACCTCGAATACGCTCCACATTCCCTGAAGATACGGGTCATCATCCTCGGCGCTGCTATGGATAAGGGCTGAGCTTCCAAGGCCTGCTTCATTCGAGAATACTCCGTGCCGCAGTCCTGCGGATACTGCTGTGCCCACTGCGCCGCCTGCTGCTTCTTCCAGCCCGAAGGCTCCGGAGAATATCTCACTGAAGGCGGCTGGAATATTCTCAGCATTCACAAAAATGACTATCAGCGCAAGGAGCATATATCCAAATGCGGCAAACGGAAGAAGCACTCCTGTAACTCTGCCGATGCCCTTGATTCCGCCAAGCACTGTAAATCCCAGCGCTGCTGCAATAACTATACCTGTCACAAGCGGCGGCACACCAAAGGCTGTTTTCATGGCGTCTGCCGCTGTGCTGCTCTGAGTCATATTGCCCATGCCGAGGGATGCCATTATACAGAGCACACCGTATAGTACAGCAAGACCTCCTGAACCCAATCCGAACCTTAGATAGGCAAAAGCTCCGCCTGTAAAGCTTCCGTCAGAATTTCTGCGTCTGTATTTCATTGAGAGGACATTCTCGCTGTAGGTAAGGATCATGCCGAAGAACGCAGACACCCACATCCAGAACACAGCTCCTGCGCCGCCTATGTAAATTGCTGCTATAACTCCTGCGATATTGCCTGTGCCCATGGACGCAGCCAACGCAGAGGTGCATACTCTCCACTGGGAAAGTCCGCCGCCGCCTTTAAGCGACCTGCCTATGTTCCGTGCTATATGCGGTACGCCACGGATCTGGAAAAAGCCTGTACGCACAGTGATTATCAATCCGGTAAAAAGCAGCAGAAACAGCAGTCCGCTGTTCCAGATACAGCCGTTGATTCTTTCAAGCATATGTTTACCTCCGGATAGTATAGGTTTATCCGTATAGTATATGAAAATCATATTGTCTGCATTCACTGGATATAAAAAGTGCGAAGCACACCACATAAGCCTCCCCTTAGTAAGGGGAGGT
>JAZNOB010000155.1:0-9764 GCA_045580565.1 Ruminococcus sp. | reverse complement strand
GTGGTGTGCCTTCGGCACATATAAACTACAATTTACCAAAAATCTTCACCTGAACGCAGTACTGCTATTCAGCATAGACGCACTGTACATAAACAGTACATCCTGACTGTCGAACTGAATAAAGCTGTCAAGGATACTGCTCTGCATATAGCGTATATCAATGAGTGTAACTTTCGAATAGCCCACCGCCATCAGAGGAGCAAGACTGCTGCCGAATGAGTCACGGAATATTACAAGCTCACGCCCAGTATCATCGGCAGGATTTTCTATAGTAATAAAAGGCTCTGTGCCGGAAAGGAACATCTCGTAAGGATCTTTTCCCTCTGCTTTGTCCATGTTGTATAAGACCGACTCCTTCGGCGAGCCTGTACCGTAGCTTGTGATC
Source organism: Ruminococcus sp. (assembly GCA_045580565.1). Lineage (GTDB taxonomy): Bacteria > Bacillota > Clostridia > Oscillospirales > Ruminococcaceae > Ruminococcus_C. The sequence continues at coordinate 9,379 of JAZNOB010000155.1, read as the reverse complement.
CTGCACCCATTCAAAGTGTCATTTGTCAGATACGTAATAGTATCCGGCTCTCCGGAAAGTCCCAGCTGTCCGTAGTAAACGCCGTAGAAGGGGACATCCAGCGTGTTTTCCTCATAGGTGCATTCTGCGTCAGCACCCATAGAAGCCGCAAGCGCCTTCGCCACATCCTGAATGCGCTCCTGTCTCCAGTGAGAGTCAGTCCGGTAGTAATCATCCGCTTCAAGGAGATAGGATATATCAACGTATGTCATATAGTCCGCACGCTTCTGCATTTCTGCGGCGAGCAGCTCATAATCAAGTGCAGGTTTTCCGTCTGACAGATAATAGCTTTTATCCGGAATGATAGAAAGGTAGAGTTCTGCGTCGCTGCCTGCTATAAACGTATCATAGATATACCGGAACTTTTCTCCGGCGCAGTCAAGCATTTCAGTATCAAGAGGCTTTTCGTTCTTAACGATATGCCCATCCTTCAGGTACAGTCCGTTTACATCGGACTTTCTGAAAACATTAAGCTCAGTGAATGCTTTTATGCTGCGAATCCTGTCACGCAATGGGAACTGGTCTGCTGCATAGACTTCGAAATCATCCATAAAATCTCCGGATACGATGCTTTCAGCATTCGGCTCAGGAAGCAGGGCAAGAGCACGGCGTTCGCTGAGAGAATACTCCTCAGGTGCTTTCAGTATGTTCCAGATGGAAAGTCCTGACACAAGGGCAGTCATTACAGCAACAACGGATATACTTCTGAATTTATTATTCATGTTCTGCCCTCCTTAAAATCTGAAATACAAAAACGGATTGAATGAGCCGTCAACAAGGTATGCAGTACACACCAAAGTCAGTACTGCCAGCACAGCAGGCTCTGCAATGGCTGTTATGGTACTGCCGTATCTGCTTTTTTCGGAAACACGGAAGAGCTTTGCCGGCAGAGGTGTTGCGCCTATGACTGCAATGATCAGCGTGATGCTGAAGCTTCTGAGAATATAAATATGTTCTGATGAGATAAAAGATATTCCTCCGAAGCCAAACATTCCGCACAGGATCTCGGATGCAGTATTTGTATCTGATGCGCTGAATATGACGAAGCTTATGAGAACAGTAAACAGCACATATATCCGGCTGAGAAAATGTGAGTTCACTATAGCTTTCCCGAAAAACAGCTTTTCGAAAACGAGCAGCACCGCAAAATACAGCCCCCATATCACATAGTTCCACTCAGCACCATGCCAGAAGCCGGTAAGTGCCCATACTACGAGGATGTTCCGGAGCCATTTTATACGTGAGGTGCGGTTTCCGCCCAGTGGGATGTAAACATAATCCCTGAACCATGAGCCGAGGGAGATATGCCATCTGCGCCAGAATTCAGTTATGCTCCGTGAGATGAACGGGTAGTTGAAGTTCCGACAGAATTCAAATCCGAATATCCTGCCAAGACCTACAGCCATATCGCTGTAGCCGGAAAAGTCGAAGTATATCTGAAGCGAAAAAGCGGCGGCATATATCCAGCAGAGCAGCACGGACTTATCCTGTGAGTCGGTACAGATATTACACAGCTCACCCAGAGAATTGGCAAGGAGTATCTTCTTTGAAAGTCCGACGACGAATATTCTTATACCGGATGCAGCCTTCGAAATAGTGTGAGTCCTCACATCAAGCTGCACTGCAATATCTGAATACCGTACGATAGGCCCTGCAATAAGCTGCGGGAACAGGGCTACGTACAAGGCAAGGTTTATGGGATTCCTCTGGGCTTTTGCGTCGCTGCGGTAAACGTCAATTACATAGCTGAGCATCTGGAATGTATAGAAGCTTATGCCTATAGGCAGGGCGATATTAAGGGCAGGTGCGGCGATTCCTGTAAGCCTGCTGAAATTCTCAGCAAAGAAGCCAGCATACTTGAACCATCCAAGACAGCCCACGCTTATTACGGAAGAGAGTATCAGCACAAGCTTTGATATGATGCTGCTGCGGTACTTTTCGATAAGCAGACCTGCAGCGAAGCTGTTTGCGATGCCTGTGAGCATAAGCCATATAAGTCTCGGCTCGCCCCATGCGTAGAAGAAAAGGCTTGACAGAAGCAGCACAGCATTTTTCAGCTTCTTCGGCGCTGCAAAATAAAGCACTATTACGCACGGCAGAAAATAAAACAGAAAAGTAAGGCTTGAAAAGAGCATTTTTCTTCTCCTTTACTGCTTGATATATAATTATGGGCTGACGCAATTGCCAGCCCTTTTTTGATATTTACCTTATTCCTCAAACTGAGAGGGACACATAAGGAAGAATACAGTATTGCCGGAGCTTTCGATAACAGTCTCGTCAGCCTCGGTGCAGATGTTCCATCTGGGATCTGCGTTATCAGCGAGAGTCTGCTTGAAGGCTTCTGCGTCTGCGCCGTCGTCGAGCTTGAAGATATAGCCTACAAAAGCAATAGTACCGATCATAGGTGCGAACATAACGCCCTCGCTGAAGCCGGTTATCTCAGCATTTCCGAAGCCTGTCAGCAGACCGTTTTCAACAGGCATAGACGCACCGCCGAACTGGATAACGCTGTTTGTGAGAAGTGCGTCTGCCATTTCCTGTGCACTGATATCCGGATTTTCTGCGATTCTTGCATTGAAATCAGCAAGAAGTGCTGCGCCGGTAGTATCAGCCGGAGCTTCTGTCGCTGCCTCGGTTGTTTCCTCTGTTACAGCTTCAGTTGCAGCTTCAGTTGCAGCTTCAGTTGCTGATGTATCATCCTTTCCGCCGCAGGCTGTCATAGATAAGAGCATTGCTGATGCAAGCATAAGAGAAATGAGTTTTTTCATATTAGTCTACTCCTTTATAATTATCAGAAAAATTGTCTTGTATATTCAGGCTGTTTGCCTAAGATAGTATATCACATCCTCAGTAGAAAAGCAATAGAGAATTGATTAAGACTGTGTACAGTTGGTATACAGCTCATAGCCGGAAAAGAACGGTGAATAAATAACGCCACCTGAAAGAAATCAGATGGCGTGCGTTTTACAGATCCTGCATATCAGCAGCGGTGAGATCGTTCTCCACATTATCCCGTGCAAGGTCGTTGTCTATAACCGGATATACCCTTGATACAGGCTTTTCCTTGGCATGGGACGTTACGTGCCACACCTTCTGGTCAGGCGCTGAAGTACCGGCAATTATCGGATTCACATGAGCCTTTCCGTGCTTTGCCTTTCCCTGTATTTCAGGAACAGCCGCTGCTGTATTGCGAGGCTCGGTATGGGTGCGTTCAGGACGCTTCATTCCCTTTTTCGCCATCTATATCACCTCGGTTATAGTATGGCTTGTGAGTCGCAGTTTATCCGGATCATTTGAGGTAAGCATATTACCCATTACATCGCTTCAGAACAGTATGACAGCAGCTGCTGCGAAATTGTGCCGAAAATTCCGCTTGACTATTTCCTTGGTGCGTGATATAATTATAGTGATTATTTATAAAAAAACATTTGAAAGGATGAAATGACATGAAAAAAATATTGAGTGTTATTTGTGCTGCTGCGGTATTTACTTCCTCTGCTGTTACAGCAATGATGACGGGAAAACCTGAAGCTGTTTCAGCGGAGACGTCTGTAAATTATGCGGAAGCACTACAGAAGTCTTTGTATTTCTATGAATGCCAGCAGGCAGGCCCTCTTCCTGAATGGAACAGAGTTGAATGGCGAGGGGATTCAACTGTAACCGACTTCATAACAGGCGGCTGGTACGATGCGGGTGACCATGTTAAGTTTAATCTTCCCATGGCTTATTCCGCAGCTATGATGGCATGGGGTCTTTATCAGTATCCCGATGGTATCGAGGAATGCGGCGAAATGGAAAACTATGTGAATAACCTGACATTCGTTCTGGATTATCTTGCCGACTGCGATCTCGGCGATGAGGTCGTATATCAGGTGGGCAACGGTCAGGAAGATCATACATGGTGGGGTCCTGTTGAGCTTTATGAATATGGTCAGGACGAAAACGGTAATGACTATTTCACCGGCAGACCCTACTACACAGCCAAAGCAGGTGAGGGCTATAGTGCTGTTTTAGGTGAAATGGCAGCAGCTCTTGCAGCTGGTGCGGCAGCTCTTGACGGCAGAACAGACAAAACGGACGAGTATATTTCTCATGCGGTAAATATGTTTGAAATGGCTGACGCCGCAAAGAGCGATACTGATTATAACGGCAGTGACGCTTCTGGCTTTTATCGCTCATCCCATTTTTATGACGAGCTTTTCTGGGCGGCAAACTGGCTTTATATTGCAACAGGTGAGCAGACCTATCTTGATAAAGCCACAAGCTACATCCCGAATCTTGGAAAAGAGCTTGGTTCGGACGAACTGAAGTATTCATGGGCGCATTGCTGGGACGACGTACAGCAGGGCGGTATGCTTCTTTATGCACAGAATACCGGTACATATACCGACAGAGTAAAGCGTCATCTTGATTATCTTGTAAATGAAGTTGCAAGAGTTGACGGAGCTATCGTTTACATCCAGAACTGGGGCTGTCTCAGATATGCTACAACCTGCGGATTTTTAGCGGCTGTTGCCTGCGATACTCTTTCCCTTGGTGATACGGCAGTTTACGAAGAATTCTACAAAACACAGATCGACTATGCCCTCGGTGACAATCCTCTTGGTCAGAGCTATGTTGTAGGCTACGGCGAAAATTATCCTAAGAATCCTCACCACAGAACAGCTCATGCCTCATGGAACAATTCTGTTTATGATCCTGTGGAAAACAGACATATCCTCTACGGTGCACTGGTAGGCGGCCCCAATCAGGACGGTACATATGAGGACGACCGCAACAACTATATCAACAATGAGGTTGCGTGCGATTACAATGCAGGCTTTACAGCGTTGCTTTGCAAGATGGTAGATAAATGGGGCGGAGAAGCAGATCCGTCCTTCCCGGAGCCTGAAACAAGAGACGCTGAGTTCTTCGTTGAAGCGATGCTCAAGCAGTCAAGCTCCAGCGGTGTTTCTCTCAGCCTTAAATTTACAAATCACACAGCATGGCCTGCAAGAGTCGTTGACAATATGTCCTACAGATATTATTTTGATGCTTCTGAGGTCATTTCCGCAGGATACAGCGCATCGGATATTGTAGTACGTGTGGACAGAGACCAGGCAACAATGTACGGTCAGGAATATGCAGCAGAAATATCTCCTGTAACACAGTATAAGGATAACATCTATTACATTGAGGTAAAGTATCCTAATGGCGGTGCTATACTTCCGATTTCTGAGGGCAGACATCAGTGTGAGACAATGCTGGCTCTTGTATTCCCGAATTACGGAAACGGCTGGGACGCTTCAAATGACTATTCAAATGAAGATATAATGGATACCATCGGTGCTGAGGAAGGCATTGTTACTGATAAGATAACTGTTTACAACAACGGCGTACTTGTTTACGGTACTGAGCCTGACGGTACTAAGGCAGATGTGTCAAAGCCTGTAGAACCAAACGAATATCTCAAGGGTGACGTTAATCTTAACGGCAAGGTAGAGCTTTCAGATGCGGTTCTTCTTGTAAAATATATACTGTCAGTAAAGTCATTGAGTTCACAGCAGCTTAAAGTCGCTGATATGACAGAAGACAATAAGGTGAATATTTTCGATCTTTCTGCATTGAAAAATACTTTGGCTGAATAATACAAAACCCGATCCGACCTGTCAAATGATACTAAAATACCGCCCTGTCTGCAATAGGACAGGGCGGTTGCTTTATGCTTATTTGGCATTTCATTGGATAGTGCTATTCTCTCTGAGCCATTTCAGGCATCTGTAGTTCCACGTTCATCCCCAAGATAATCCTCCACAATAAACTTAGGTCTGTGCTTCGTCTCCAGATAGACCTTACCTATATATTCGCCAATAATACCGATTGCCAGCAGCTGTAAGCCGCCGATCGCCCATATTGAAACTACCGTTGAAGTCCAGCCGACAGTTGTTGCGCCTGTTGCATATCTGACAACAGAATATATCAGCATGATTATGCTTACAAGAAAGATGATGCTTCCCAGAGTCATTATCATACGGATAGGCTTAATGGAAAGCGACGTAAGTCCCTCCCATGCAAAGGCGAGCATCTTCTTCAGAGGATATTTTGACTCTCCGGCAAACCGTTCCTTTCTGGCATAATATACCTTGTCGCTCTTGTAGCCTATCATAGGAACTACACCTCTGAGAAATAGATTTACTTCACCAAAGCTTTCCAGCCCGTCAAGTGCTCTCCGGCTCATAAGACGATAGTCCGCATGATTATACACAACGTCAGCACCAAGGAACCGCATCACCTTATAGTATCCCTCAGCTGTCTTTCTCTTGAAGGCGGTATCTGTATCTCTTGCATTTCTTACGCCGTATACGATATCACAGCCTTCGTAATACTTCTCAACCATTTCGTCTATTGCGTCAATGTCGTCCTGTAAATCCGCATCCAGCGAGATGGTCATATCACACCTGTCCTTGACAGTCATAAGTCCTGCAAGGAGTGCATTCTGATGACCCTTGTTGCGTGACAGCTTCACACCCTGAAAGATAGAGTCCTCTCTGTGAAGCTCTTCGATCAGCTCCCATGTCCTGTCCTTAGAGCCGTCGTTTACGAATACAATGCGACTGTTGCTGCTGATTCTGCCCTTTTCAATAAGGGACAGCATCTTTTCTTTAAGCTGTCTTGATGTTTCCGGCAGAACCTCTTCTTCGTTGTAGCATGGAATAACTAAATATAATGTATTCATGGTAACACCTCAATTCCAGACACTGATGATATTCTGCATAGCTCTGCAGATTTCAGGATAGTCGTTTTCATAGAACGCAAATGGTATTATCTGAACGATATTTATTACCAGTGAAGCCATGACGGAAACTCCCATAAATCCACGGAACATATCCTTTTTAGTTTCGTTCTTACTCTTTCTGTAAAGCCAGAAAAGCACCATAAGCGCACCGATTACGATCTCCCATGAGAAATCGGCTGTATATCTGATAGCATAGCCGCTTTCCCATACAGAGCATATAATAATCAGCGGCATTACTACACATGGCAGACCTATCATAGCAGCATAGCGAAGTCTCGTTTTGCGGTCAGGCAGACGGCGGAGCGCTCGTCCGCTTAACAGATAGCCGAATACCGGCAGCGCAAGGAACAGTATACCGGATGTATTGCCTGCATCTGCGAAGTAGTAGCCGTTTGCGTTAAGACGTCCGAATGGCGTCTTGATATATGGGTAGTCTGTGGAAAATCCGGGAACTGCAAATATGAAGTTGTACACCACCATAAGCATGAATATAAGGTGGAACTGAGAGTTTACAAAGTCATTGATGGTGAGGGAATACTTGATGCCGAAGTCAAAGGGTGAACCGAAGCGGGCATAGTTATACCACATCTGGAATGCACCCAGAATGCCGATAGGCAGCACTGCTGAAAGAATGTATGCGATCCTGCCCTTTGTAGTGTCTGATGATCTCTTCACAGACATAACAAGGAACACAGCCGCACATATTGCGTATACAGCAAGAGTAGGTCTTGACAGAACCGCAAGTCCTATAAGCAGCGAGCTGAGAGCTGTGCGCTTGAGTGATATCTTACCCTTTGAAAGAATATTGGCAGTGATAAGGAAGTATGCTCCTGCGGTCAGGTACATGAAGCCTGAGGATACAGCGATCTCATAGAAGTTTACTCGTCCAACGCTGTACCATATTCCGCAGGCTGAAAGCAGTACGATAAATCCGCCGATAATACAGCCGCAGGGCACGCTTCTCAGCCAGCGCTTTGTAATTGCGATGTATGTAAGTCCGAGGAACACAAGTCCGATGCACGAGAATATCCATATAGCCATATCGGTTGGGAAGTAGTTGCCCGTCAGCTTATGATAGGGCAGGAAGAATGTCAGCACCGGAGCTACGCCGTAGTAGGAATAATACTCGCCATCATAATAAACATGATCCCACGCATAGTTTACACCCTCAGCATTTCTTGCGCTCCAGTCGTATGGGTTTTCCATAGCAAGAAGCCCAGCAGACGGTTCCTGAAGAAGACTGACCTGACCATTCTCAAAGGCATCGACTATTTCCTGAGTTATCTGGTCGCCTGAATGAAGCTGCCAGCGTGAAGCGAAGCCCTCATCCGGAAGCTTTATCATAATTATTGAGGTCGCAAGAACCACGGCTGTAACTGTCAGTCCGAGGATGCTTCTGACAGTAAATTTACCGGTCTGACGGAAAGGCTTTTTAAGGAAGCCGGATACAGCTATTCCGTAGCATAGGGTGACTACGAATGTCAGGAATCCGAAGCGTACTGCCGAAATATCAAAGGGAATCGGGCTGTTCAGATGGATAGCCTTGATAGTTGCAGTATCGCCGTTGTTGAAGCAGGAAACCTTGAACCTCAGACGTGAAACCTCACCTGAAAAGCGCACTGGCATATACTCAGAATTTTCGGAGTCCTTTACGATAACATTTGCGGCAGTGTCGTTTCTCAGCTCTGCACTGTGTGTCACATCGGATACATCAAGGAACAGATTGACACGTTTTGTTTTTCCGCTGAAGTTCACGTCAGCCATGATCGTTCCTACAGTCATGTTGATATCCTTGAAGTCAAGATGCACCTGCTCCTGACCGGAAATGGTGACGGATCTGTCAGTACTGTTCACTATATGAGTGCCGCCGGAAACCTCCGAGTCTGCCGGAAATATTATCTCCTGACGGTAGTCGCCCAGAAGCATATTGTATGACGGCAGCTGGAACAGCGTAAGCTCCAGTACAGCAGCTGCTATGACTGCTTTGCAGAAGAAGCGGAGAGTACGGCTTTCGTGTCTGCTGAGGATGAATGATGCCGTCAGCAGAAGAAACGACGCAGTGCCGATAAGGGCAAGGATTCCGCTGTATGCGCCCAGATCAAATACGCCAAACAGATCCAGCAGTCCTGTCAGAGTTAAAAGCAGTCCGGCGGCGATCAGTGCAAATCGTAATGGTAGTGAATGTTTTTTTGTGGATGCGTTTTTCATAAAAATCCTTTTCCTTTCCTTTCCTTTCATCGGCAGATGTGCAAAGAAATGACGTATAAACATACACACACTTTGCCATTATATATTCTGCCGTTTGATATATTCTTATACTGCCTGCATCTCTTTATACAGGCAGTACAAGATAAGGGGTGTCGCCATCCGATGCGAATGGCTTCACAGGAGCCGAGCCTCTGGCGTCTTCTCCGTGTGATAAAAGAATACCTCTGTATTCTTTACTTACTATACAATTTTAGATGGGATAATGTTGCGTTTTATTGGAAATTATCTGCAAAATATCTATATTGCACAAAAAACAAAGAAATATTTGTGCTGTATGTATAAGTATCCCGTTTCACT
>JAZNOB010000154.1:0-2339 GCA_045580565.1 Ruminococcus sp. | reverse complement strand
TTCAAAGAGGTAATCTGTGAAGAATTCCGCCGCCTCACACAGCGCATCGAAATGCGCCTTCAGGAAATAGAGATCCTGTGTAAAACGATAATGCTCAAAAATATGCAGACACAGCCATGCCGCACCCATAGGCCAGATAGTCGCCGGCATCCAAAGATCCTGAGGTGCGGTATCGCCCCAGATATCCGTGTTGTGATGGCAGGTAAAGCCCTTGCAGCCGTACATTTCACGGGCGGTCTTTCTGCCGGATTCACGCATTCTTTCAATAAGCTCAAAAAGGGGCATATGACATTCGGAAAGATTGCAGACCTCTGCCGGCCAGTAGTTCATCTGGATGTTTATATTTACAGTATATCTGCTGCCCCATGCAGGCCACATATCCTCATTCCAGATACCCTGAAGATTCAGAGTCTGAGTGCCGGGACGGCTGCCTGATATCATAAGATAGCGTCCGTAGTTGAAATAGAGTGCCATAAGCTGTGCGTCCATAATAGCAAGCTTGCATTCCTTATAGTCACCCTCGTCACCGTGGAGGCGTTCAAGACGCTGATCTGTAGGAAGCGCACTGCCGCCCTCGCTGTTGTCCTCAAGCTCAAGCTTCACACGGTTAAAATACTCCTGATAATCGCTGATATGACGGTACATAAGCTCGTCATAGGAGCACTCAGCCGCAAATTCTGCGTCAAGGAGTGCAGAATCCTCAAACGCCTCGTCATGATAGAAGCTTGTGCCTACGGATAATACAAGAGTTACCTCATCCGCATTCTCCGCCGCAAGCTGACCGCCTATAGTATATACTCTGCCGCCTACAGATGTGGCTGCAAGAACTGCTGCAAAGAAGATACCGTCACGGCTGCCAGTGCCGCCGTTGTAGAGGATAGCGTTTTCCTTGCAGGGTCGGCAATCGTCGTAATAGTCGTCACGTCCGTCAAGTGCGGCACGGATGCTCACCTTGCCCGGCTCGCTGGCTGTGATATGCACCACCATTACACGGTCTGGCTCAGATACGAAAACCTCACGTCTGTAGGTGATATCATTTGCAGTATACTCGGTTGAAGCTATAGCTGTTTCAAGGTCAAGGCTTCTTGTGTAGTTTCTCGCCTTGCCTTCAAAATCCATTTTTATGCTAAGATTGCCGAGGGGCATATAGTGGCGGCAATTGGGAGTTACGCCCTGCATTTTCTCAAAGGCAAGCTTCTCCGCCTCCGGTATGCGCTCCTCACGGAGAAGCTTTCTTATCTCCTGAAAGCCCTCAAAAGCGTCAGGATTGTTGCGCTCACGCTTTCCGCCTGACCATATAGAATCCTCGTTAAGGCTGATACGCTCCTCATTCGTACCGCCGTATACCATGCCGCCTATCCTGCCGTTTCCTACCGGCAGCGCATGGTTAAAATCTGCTGCTGGCTGCTTATACCATAAGACTGTCTGTGAATTTATCCCTTTATTTTCCATAATGACAAATACCTCCCATATACAGATATTCCATTTTATTATACCATACAGCTTCTCAAAAATCAATCATTATCCGTAATTCTTTGCTTTTTCGCCAAAATTTCCTCCAAAGCGCACCGGTGCTTTCTGTCCTGAAGTGCTCTTTCCTCTGCCGTGCGGCGTATTCTCCTGCATGAAAACTGTATATTTTCCAATATCTCCTTCGATTCCTCCTGACTCAGCTCATAAAGCAGCCGGAGATTTTCAGGCAGATTTTCCTCCATATAAAGGCTCTCCTTTCAATTTTGAGGCTGTTCCCAGCGTATTTTTTGATTTTTAAGGCGGGAATCTTTGTGAATTTCTTGACAAACCGTCTCCGAATTGGTACAATAGTATATATATGCGGAAATTATCCGCACTTATTTCAAAAGACAGTTACGAAAGGAATGATGGACATGGGTATGACCCTGACAGAAAAAATCCTGAGCGCACATCTTGTAGAGGGCGAAATGATCAAGGGCGAGGAGATCGGTATCCGCATTGACCAGACTCTCACACAGGACGCAACCGGCACAATGGCTTATCTTGAATTTGAGGCTATGGGTGTTCCTCGTGTAAAGACTGAGCGCAGCGTGGCATACATCGACCACAATACACTTCAGAGCGGCTTTGAAAACGCTGACGACCACCGCTTTATCGGCAGCGTTGCTAAAAAACACGGCATTTATTTCTCACGTCCCGGCAATGGTATCTGCCATCAGGTACACCTTGAGCGTTTCGGCGTTCCGGGCAAGACTCTTATCGGCTCTGACAGCCACACACCTACAGGCGGCGGTATCGGTATGATCGCTATGGGTGCAGGCGGTCTGGACGTTGCAGTTGCAATGGGCGGCGGTACATATTACATC
>JAZNOB010000153.1:0-17667 GCA_045580565.1 Ruminococcus sp. | reverse complement strand
ATTAGTGAAGTTCTGATTTCATCAAGAATATCAAGTGTATCTGCAATAGCTGCCTGTGACTTGTAAAATAACTCTTTATAATCCGGCACGAACTCACCTCCAATATCTTTATATAAGTATATACCTAATCAGGGAAATTGTCAATAGTGGATATACACGTTATAGTGGTTATAATGAATTATAACGGAGGTTACTATGGTCAGACTCACACTTGATAAAGCTTTGCAGGAGAGAGGTGTTACAAGATATCAGCTTGCAAAAATGACAGAAATCAAATATCAGACTATTGACAATTATTATAAGAACAGGGTGATACGCTATGACAGTTATATTCTGTCAGAAATATGCAGGGCGCTTCAGTGCAGCATAAGTGAAATTCTTGTTTATACTGAAGAACAGTCCTCGTAATATCCTGAAAACTTCTGCCGGAATATATCCGGCAGTTTCTTTTTTTGAAGCGTTCCAAACAGCCGCTTCCTGCATATAATAAACCAGGAGGTGCAGCATATGGCAGGAGGAGTGGTAATTGCAGGAATAGTTATCCTCACTGTACTGGCGGCAGTAGAGCTTGTGTATATATTTACAGTACCGCCTGATTCCTACAGCGAGTCCGATACCTTCACCGTTCTGGTGTACCGGAGGGAAGACAAGGATTTCTGCCGGTTTCTCAAAGCGTTTATCCGGCAGAGATACTGGATGGATACAGGTATATTCCGGAGGATATATGTTGTGCATATGGATGTTCCCGAGGAAATGTCCGGAGATGTAAGAACTGTCTGCCGCAAAAGACAGGATATAGTATATTGCAGCGGCAGGGAATTTCTGGAGCTTATTGCAGATAAGAAAAACTCTGCGGAAAACAGTTGCATTTCGTCGGATAAAATAGTATAATAATATTATATCGAAAAGGAGGTGTGGATGTGGAGGAGAAAACTCTTCGTGTTGAAGGAACAGTAGAGAACGTAATGTTCCGGAATGAACAGAACGGCTATGCAGTTCTTGATCTTGACGCCGGCGGCGAGCTTATTACAGTAGTAGGCGAGATCGGCGACGTTGATGAGGGCGAACGGCTGGTTTTGGAGGGAAGCTACGTTACACATCCACGCTTCGGCAATCAGTTTCATGCGCATTACTGCGAGAGAAAGCTTCCCGCTGACGCTCTGAATATCCAGAAATATCTTGCTTCCGGCGCAATCAAAGGCATTGGTCCATCTCTTGCTAAAAAGATCGTGGATGTTTTCGGTGCGGATACTCTTGAAATAATGGAAAAGGAGCCTGCGAGACTTCTTGAAATAAGAGGTATATCTCCCAAGAAATGCGAGAATATTGCATCCGAGGTGAAGGAGATATTTGCGCTTCGTGGCATTATGACCTTTCTTTCCCAGTATGGCATACGTTCAAAATACGCTATGCGTGTATATCAGAAATACGGCAGCGGCGGAATTGATATGATATGTGCAAACCCCTATCTTTTGTGCTCATCGGGCATCGACCTTGACTTCAAAAGAGTGGAGAAGCTGGCAGCTGATATGCACATCAAGCTCCATTCACCGGAACGTGTTGCTGCCGGAATCGAGTATATTCTCATCTTTAACCATACGAATAACGGTCATGTGTGCCTGCCGCTGGAAAAGCTTGAGCCTACGGCTACGAATTATCTGGAGATATCCCAGAAGGTTTTCTATGAAGTCTACCAGCAGGAGCTTCGTGAGGGCAATATATGCGAGTATCTGAAGGGCGAGGACGAGTACGTCTATATGCCGGATTATTTTATTGCAGAAAGATACATTGCCGACCGTGTAAAGGTTCTGTGCGATTTCAGCACAAGAGATGAGCTTTCAAAGTACGAGAAGCTGATAGATGACGAACAGCTCAGACACCGCATAACATATGAAAAGCTTCAGCGTGAGGCTATTGCAACAGCACTTTCACGAAGCATTATGATAATGACAGGCGGTCCGGGTACAGGTAAGACTACTACTCTGAATGCCATTATATCAATATACGAAAAGCTTGGCTATAAGGTAATGATCGCAGCGCCTACAGGACGTGCTGCACAGAGAATATCAGACCTTACGGGCTACGAGGCAAAGACCATTCACCGTCTGCTGGAAGTGGAATTTGACATGGCAGGTCAGCCCAGATTCAAGCATAATGAGAATAATCCGCTTATATGCGATGTTATAGTTGTGGATGAGATGTCTATGGTGGATGTGCTGCTGTTTGAGGGACTTCTCCGTGCGCTCAGGCTTGGCTGCAAGGTCATACTTGTAGGCGACAGCGACCAGCTGCCCTCAGTAGGCGCAGGCAATCTCCTGAAGGAGCTTACTGACAGCGGAGCAGTGCCGGTCATAGCACTGAAGCAGATATTCCGTCAGGCTCAGGAAAGCTGTATCATCACCAATGCTCATAGGATAATAAACGGAGAGTATCCCGATCTTACAAGAAAGGATGCTGACTTCTTCTTTTTCCAGAGACTTGAACCTGATAAGGTGACGGAGCTTCTGCTGGAGCTTACAAGGGACAGGCTTCCGAAGGCTTATAAATTTTCACCTACAGAGCATATCCAGATAATCACTCCGTCAAGAAAAGGTGCACTTGGAGTCGTGGAGCTTAACAAGAAGCTTCAGCAGGCGCTCAACCCTCCGAAGCAGGGACTTGCTGAGGTTAAGTCTATGCTTTATACCTTCCGTGAGGGTGACAAGGTTATGCAGATGAAGAATAATTATGATATCGTATGGCATAAGGATGATGAGGAGGGTACAGGTATTTTCAACGGAGATATCGGGAAGATACTCAGCATAAACCGTCATAGCGGCGAGGCTGTTGTGGACTTCGATTCAAGGCGTGTGACCTATCCCTTTGAAATGCTGGAACAGCTGGAGCTTGCCTATGCGATAACTGTCCACAAGAGTCAGGGCAGTGAGTTTGAAGCGGTAATACTGCCGATACTTGGCGACTTTCCAAAGCTCTACTACAGGAATCTGCTGTATACTGCTGTTACACGTGCAAAGAAGCTTTTCATCATAATCGGCTCTCAGACCAAGGTCAACAGCATGGTTGACAATAACCGCCGCACAAGACGTATATCCTGCCTCAGTCATATGCTAAGAAAGAATGATGACAATGAAAATGCTTACGAAGCTTTATCGCTTCTGCATTGATATAATCTATCCGAACCGCTGTCCCTGCTGTAACAGCTTTATAGAGTGGGACAGCTATCTGTGCAGCAAATGCACATCGGATATCAGAATAGACACAGACTGCCTTTGCAGAAAATGCGGTAAGACTAAAGAGGATTGTATGTGTGCAGTGCTTCCTGAATATGATGAAGCTGCAGCTCTGGCGTTCTACGAAGATAAGGCGAGAACTGGTCTTATTGAGCTGAAAAGCTCTCTCAACCGCAACTTCGGCTTATATGCAGGCGAGGAGCTTGGAATATGGATAAAGGGTCAGCCTGTATGGATGAACGCTGATGGTATAGTTCCTGTGCCTATGCACTGGACGAAAAGGCTCAGGAGAGGCTACAATCAGGCGGAGATAATAGCAAAGGGAATATCCTCAGTGACAGGCATTCCTGTGATGAAGAAATGTATAATCAAAAAATACAGCCGAACAGCACAGCATAAGCTGGGAGCTAAGGAGCGTGCTGAGAATGTATACAGCTTTATTCCGGCAGGACGTGACCTTGAAGGTATGAGACTTATAATTTGTGACGACATAATCACCACCGGAAGCACTATGAGCCGGTGTGCAGAAATATTAAAGAAATGCGGCGCAGAAGCAGTCTATGCAGCTGCGGCGGCAACTACACGAAGAAAGAGAGAGGAATAATATGGCAGCAATTGACATCGGAATCGACCTTGGCACAGCTAATACAGTTATAACACTGGGAAGTAAAGGCGTTGTTCTCAGCGAGCCTTCAGCTGTTGCCTATGATACAAGAACGCTTGAGATCATCGCAGTAGGAACTGACGCCTACAAGATGATAGGCAAGACACCGGAGTACATAAAGGTAGTGCGTCCGCTGAGCAGCGGCGTTATATCTGATGACCGTATGACGCAGTATATGATACGTGATATGATAGAGCGTGTGGCAGGGAACCGCCTTATAAAGCCCAGGATCATCATATGTGTTCCATCTTTTGTAACGGATGTTGAAAAGCGTGCTGTAGTGGAGGCTGCTATGAGCGCAGGCTCACGCAAGGCATATCTCATTGATGAGCCTATTGCTGCGCTTATTGGTGCAGGTGTGAATATCAGCCTTGCAACAGGCAATATGATAGTAGACATCGGCGGCGGCACAACTGACGCAGCTGTTGTATCAATGAACGGCGTTGTAACGTCCCATTCTATCAAGGCGGCAGGCAATACCATTGATGAAGCTATCATCCGCTATATGCAGACAAAGTATAAGCTTCTCATCGGTGAGCGTACGGCTGAGAAGATAAAGTGTGAGCTTACGAATCTCTATGACCCATGCGAGAATGTTACAATGTTTGCAAAGGGAAGAAATCTCATAAGCGGTATGCCGGAGCAGGTTGAGATAAGCGAGCTTGATATATTCGAGGCTGTCGAGGACGAGATTTCTCAGATAATTCAGGCGATAAAGAAGGTTCTGGAGGAGACTCCTCCGGAGCTTGTGAGCGACATTTACGAGAACGGCATCCTTCTTGCAGGCGGCGGTGCACTTCTGGGCGGACTTTCCAAGCTTGTTGAGCGCACACTAAAGGTCAAGTGCGTTGTAGCACAGAATCCCCTCGGATGCGTTGCAAAGGGTACAGCTATTGCATTCCGCAAGGTGGATAAGCTGCTGGATGGCTTTGAGCATATCGGTGCTTATCAGTATCAGTAATTTCACAAGGTAAATCCGCCTTCTGGCGTGATTATAAAAATTATTCAAAGGAGAGTTTTTTTGAAAAACATAGCTAAAAAGGAGATTGCAGCGTAAACGGGAGGTTTGCGGCTATAATCTTACACAAACCTCCCGTATTGCCGGTCAACAATTTTCAGGAGGAAAAATAATGAATAAACATGACCATATTATCCGTTTGGAAACAGAAAACGATTACCGTGAGGTAGAAAATCTTGCCCGTGAAGCATTCTGGAACCTGAGCTTTCCCGGATGCGATGAGCATTACTTCATCCATGTAATGAGAAGCCATGAGGCTTTCATGCCCAAGCTTGGCTATGTCCTTGAAAAGGACGGCAGGATCATCGGCAGTATCATGTATACAAAGGCAAGGCTCATAGATGAAAAGAGCAATGAAAAGCAGATCCTTTCAATGGGACCACTCTGTATTCATCCCGACTATCAGCGTAAGGGATACAGTAAGGTTCTCCTTGAACATACGTTTGAAAAGGCAATTGAGATGGGATATGATACCGTTGTAAATTTCGGTAATCCCGACAACTATGTTGCACGAGGCTACAAAAGCTGCAAGAAGTACAACGTGTGCTTTGAGGGCGATGTTTTCCCGGCGGCTCTGCTTGTAAAGGAGCTGAAGGACGGCGCTCTTGACGGCAGGAAGTGGTATTATCATCCGAATGATGCGGATGCACCCTGTGCTGATACCGAAGCTGTGGCTGAATTTGACAAGCTTTTTCCGCCAAAGATAAAGGCATGGCAGCCCAGTCAGGAGGAATTCTATATTCACAGTCATTCGACCATAACATGGTAAACGGATAACACAATGGGCTGGTACAGCGTCTTATGATGCTGTATCAGCTCCTATATTTCTAAGAAGAGGGATATCAATGAAAAAATTGATCGCATTATTACTTTCAGCCGTGGTACTTACATCGCTTTCAGGCTGTGACATAATTGAGAAAGGCACCAAGGTTTACCGTGATGCAATAGAGGCAGTCATTCCGGATGCGCCGGATTTCAGTAAGTCGGCTGTTAATGGATCCTATGAGTTCAACTCAAAGGATGGTGAATATACTCTTGCTGTAGAACTTCACAGCTTTTACGATTACAGTCCGATCACTGACTATATAACAGAGCATGAGGGGCTTTTTGATACAGCCTATGATGAACTGACTGAAGATGAAATCGTAGCCGCAGAGTCGGAGATCGAGGCGATATATGAGCAGATGGAAGCGGACGATGATCACTACTACGTTTTCCGCTGGCAGGAGGAGGGTGGACTGACTGAGCCTGTTGCATTTGCGAAAACTAAGAATACCGAGGTCTTTGACGCTGAGTGGAAATACGTCCGCAATGAAAAGGAGGACGTTTACAACAGCACAAATTCTGATAATTATGAGATACACTGGATGCAGGATGAGGTGAAGGTCAAATTCCAAAAGAATGATACTGACTGGGAAACACTGACATTCTCCTATCCCGACAGAACTGTACGCACACAGACTGTCAGCTGGGAATATGATAACGAAGAAAAGCCGGAGGTCACTGGTGCAATACTTACAGCCGACTGCTACGGCGAGCTTCAGAATAAGTCCGAGGCTCAGGATGTGTATGATATCTACGTCTACCCAAGCAGGACGGTGGGACTTATCGGCGTTCCGGTAAAGCTTGATTATTTTGACAGTGTTCAGAATGCCAGCCTTACTCTCTGTTATGACGAGAGTGAGCTGAGAGGTACTCCTGAGACAAGCATTATTGCAATGTTTCACGACGACGAAGCCGGAACATTCACAGAGCTGCCGAGGGCAGAGCTTGACGCTGAGAAGGATACTATTACCATTCCTGACGCAGTGCCGGGAATATATCTTCTGGTGGATGTGTATCAGTGGGATACAAGATGGAGCAATATCGACCCAAGCATAGACCCAAGAGGCGAATATGATCGTGATGAGGCTGCCTATGAATCCAACTGGGAAAGACAGTGCTATACCGGCGATATCATGGAGCTTGTTGATAAGGAGTGGGTCAAGGCTCAGAACGGCGAATTCCATGTAAGCACTCCGGAGCAGCTTGCGGGTGCGGTGTATTTTGCCAATGTTTTAGCTGATTATCTTGATACGGTCTATATCATTTTAGAGGATGACATCGACCTTGCCGGCTATGAATGGGCGCCTATGGGATGGCGTGAGGACGGCACAAGCAGCTTTGCTATATACGGCGAGGGACACACCATCTCCAATATGACCATCAATATGCCTGAGGAAAGTGAAGCCGGCTTTATCGGCTATACAAACTCTCTGTCGGCTTATAACATTACATTTGAAAATGCAAGCGTTACAGCTGACAGCTATGCAGGAGTACTCTGCGGAGTGGCGTACTGCACTGATGTTATAGAAAATGTAAAGGTAAGCGGAACGGTGGACGGAGGAAGCTGCTGCGGTTCTATAATCGGTGACGAATCAGGCGGTATCGGCTACAGAAACTGCTCAGCAGATGTTCTGGTAAATGGCGAGGAGTTTCCGTATTTATCCTATGGAGAAATGGAAAGGGCAGAGCTTGAACAATACGCCGAGGAGACCTTCCATATTACCATAGACGAGAACTACTGTATCACAAGAGATGAACATGACGGCTATGAGAATCTTGGCTGGCAGGTGTTTATTGACGATATGCCTGTGCTTGATCGTGCTGCTGATAATGAGCTTGTATTTGATACAAGGAACAATGCTGCTGTAGGTGTAATGCGCGGACGCACATACAAGGTATATCTTAGTGCGTGGAAAAACGGCGGCTATGTACGTGTAAGCAATGTGCTTGAATATACCGTTCCTGAGGATTACAGCGTTACAGCATCCTCGGATGGAACTGTAATTTACGAAGGCGGCGGGCCTATAGTATCCGGTGAGAAAACAGAATAATCCATTTATCCCGACAGAGACCCGGTGCTCTCTGTCGGGAATTTTTATCTTCTGAATAAAATTTAATTTTCGAAGCTGTATGTTTCTATTGCAATCCATAGTAAATTCGTGTATAATATTATTATGTATACAATGAGATAGAATACCCTGCAGGAGGAAATGTAAGAATGAAGAAGTGGCAGATAGAAAAGCCGGATGAAAAGGTCGCACGCATGATATATTCCGGAAGCAATGTTTCAAAGCTGTGCGCCGATGTTATGGCTGCACGCAATATACGTTCACTTGGCGAAGCTGCTGAGAAATTCAACTGCGATGAGCTGTCAGACCCATTTCTCATTCAGGATATGGAGGCTGCGGCGGATGTCATAAACGAAGCCATAGACGACGGCACTCCCATATGTATCTACGGCGACTACGACTGCGACGGCATAATGGCAACGGTCATACTCTATTCCTATCTTGCGGATATGGGCGTTGATGTAACATATTACATTCCTGAACGTGAAGAGGGTTACGGCATGAACGAGGAGGCTATCAGAAAGCTTCACCGTACCGGCACAAAGCTTATCGTAACTGTAGATAACGGTATCACTGCCATAAAGGAAGCTGAGCTTATATACGAGCTTGGAATGCGTCTTGTTATAACCGACCACCATCAGCCGTTGGAGGAGCTTCCTCGTGCTGAGGCTGTTGTAGATCCTCACCGAGCAGACTGTCCGTCACCGTATAAGAAATACTGCGGTGCTGCACTGGCACTTCTGCTTCTTGCAGCCCTTGACGGCGGCGATTGGACGATCGCTCTTGAACAGTTCGGCGAGCTGGCAGCTATTGCAACTGTTGCGGATGTGGTTGAGCTTTCCGGCGAAAACCGTTTCCTTGTACAGCGTGGACTTCAGTATCTTGCCAATACTGAGAATATCGGTCTGCTCACACTAATGGAAAACAGCGGAATTAAGGGCAAGACTCTTACAGCATCATCAATGGCATTTTCCATAGCGCCACGTATAAACGCCGCAGGAAGATTCGGCTCTCCCACTGAGGCTGTCTGTCTGCTTATGGCGCAGGAGCCGGAGGATGCTGCCAATATAGCATCCGGTATTGAAAGCTGCAATCGTGCACGCAAGGAGGAGGAGGAACGTATCCTCTCCGAAATACAGAAGCAGACAGAGCAGAACCCTGCACTGCTTACTGAGCGTGTACTTGTATTCGCAGGAAAAGGCTGGCATCACGGCGTTATAGGAATAGTTGCTGCACGCCTTCAGGAACGCTTCGGCAAGCCGGCGTTTATTATAACGATCGAGGAAAACGGTGCAAGAGGCTCAGCACGTTCATTCGGTGGGTTTTCCGTATTTGAATGCCTTGACTACTGCCGAGCACATCTTACAAAATACGGCGGACATCCCGGTGCAGGAGGCTTTTCTCTTGAAAAGGAGAGCGTTCCGGAACTTGTGAGAAGCATCCAGAAATATGCAGGTCAAAACTTCCCTCAGATGCCGGTGTTTACTGTAAGGGCAGATAAGCTTCTGCTGCCTGAGGATCTTACTGTTGAGAATATAGGCGGTCTGTCTGTCTTAGAGCCTTTCGGTGCAGGCAATCCGTCACCTGTGTTTGCAATATGTCATGCCGTACTCAAGGAGCTTCATCCACTTTCCGGCGGTGCTCATACCAAAATGAAGCTCATATACGGTACAATGGCAATAGACGCACTGCTTTTCCGTACATCTCCCGATCAGGTGAAGCTGAAAGCTGAGGATGTATGTGATCTGCTTGTAAGCGCAAGCGTCAACGTATATAACGGACGAACAAGTCTGAGCCTTATTGTACAGGACTACAGAAGAAGCGGCGTCAAGCAGGCGAAATACTTCGCTGCCGCATCTGCATATGAGCAGCTTGCAAGAGGCGAGGAGCTTTCAAAGGCATATTACGCAGCCATTGCGCCAAGCCGTGATGAGCTTGCGGCTGTATATAAAGCTGTACCGGAAAAGGAAACGGATATAGACGCACTTTTCATGCAGCTTCAGAATATTGAAATGAATTACTGTAAGCTTCGGGTATGCATTGACGTATTCAAGGAGCTTGGGCTTGCTTCGATAGACGCATATCATGGAATGGTGAAGCGTCTGCCGGTAAATAAAAGGGTTAATTTAGAGGATTCCGCATTGCTTTGCGATGTGAGGAAAAAGGGGGCATAGACCATGGAAAAGGGAACTCAGAAGGCATATATTACCATTGAGGATCTGACGAAAAAAATCGTCGATACGGACAGAAAGTATAACCTCAGCAAGATACTTTCAGCCTATGAATTTGCTGAAAAGGCTCACGGCGACCAGAAGCGTTCTTCAGGTGAGCCGTATATCGTCCATCCGCTGTCAGTGGCAGAGATACTTGTGGAACTTGGCATGGATACAGATACTATATGTGTGGGACTTCTCCATGACGTTGTTGAGGATACAGAGTATACTCTTGATGATATACGTGGACTTTTCGGTCAGGCTGTAGCTCTGCTGGTTGATGGTGTTACAAAGCTCAGCCGTGTTCCTGTGTTTGACAAGGAGGAGCAGCAGGCAGGCAATTTCATGAAGGTGCTCCTTGCTATGGCTCATGACATACGTGTTATGATAATAAAGCTTGCGGACAGACTTCATAATATCCGTACACTCGGCTTTCTGCCGCCTTACAAGCAGAGAAGGATCGCTCAGGAGACAATGAATATATATGCGCCAATTGCCCATCGACTTGGTATATGCTCTATTCAAGAGGAGCTGGAGGATACTTGTTTTCGTTTTCTTGATCCATTTGCTTATTCTGAGATCGAGCACGTGATGCTGCTTAAAAAGGAAAAACGTGAAGTGTTCATCGAGTCCATCATAGAACGTCTGAGCCGCCGCCTTGAGCAGGAGCATTTCTCAAAGACTCCCATGATATCGGGAAGAGTCAAGAGTATTTACGGCATATACAAGAAGGTATATATACTTCATAAGAATATTGATGAGATATATGACAAATACGCAGTCCGTGTAATTGTGGACAGCGAGGCTGAATGCTATCTGGTATTGGGCATAGTTCACTCATTCTTCCGACCCATTCCTAATCGCTTCAAGGACTATATCGCCGCACCTAAGGCGAATATGTATCAGTCCCTTCATACTACAGTTACCTCAATTGAGGAGATACCCTTTGAGGTACAGATACGTACATGGGATATGCACGTTTCTGCCGAATATGGTGTTGCAGCTCACTGGAAGTATAAGGAAGGCATACAGAAGCGTGATCGTCTGGACGCACGACTTGCATGGGTTCGTCAGGTAATTGAGGCTCAGCAGACATCTGATGACGTTGAGGAGATCGTGAACATAATTAAAAACGATCTGTCGCCTGAGGAAATCGTTGTTATGACTCCCAGAGGCGATTCCATTACACTTCCTCAGAATGCAACGGTACTTGACTTTGCATACCGCATTCATACCGAGATCGGACACAAGACTATAGGCGCAAAGGTTGACGGAAAGATGGTAGCGCTTGATTATTCGCTGAAAACAGGCGAAATATGCGAGATTCTTACCACAAAGGATCCATCAAAGGGTCCGTCAAGAGCGTGGCAGCAGATAGTGCAGACCAACGAAGCCAAGTCCAAGATACGCTCATGGTTCAAGAAGGAGAGACGCGAGGAGAATATTCAGCAGGGTTCAATGAGTCTGGAGCAGGAGTTCAAGAGATGCAGGATCGTGATTCCGGCTGATGAGCTGGAGGAGTTTCTGTCTGATGACCTTAAACGTCACAACTGCGGAACTCTTGAGGACTTCTATGCGTCTATAGGCTACGGCGGCGTATCCCTTGCCAAGATAATGCCGAGACTGAAGGATCAGTATGTGAAGAAGTACGGCCCTCAGCCTGAGCCGGATACAGACGAGCTTCCGATAGTTGAGCCGGATTCCTGCAACGGCGGATGTATTACGATCGACCGTATTGATGATATAGTATATAAGCTTGCAAAGTGCTGCAGCCCGCTTCCGGGCGATGATATTATCGGCTTTGTAACAAGAGGTCATGGTATCTCCATTCACTCCAAGAGCTGCATAAATTATATTTCTGCAAAAAGCCGAGGCATACCGGAGGAAATGGAACGCTGGATGCCTGTAAAGTGGAAGGAGACCATAAAGCCTGTAAAGCTGATCACAAACATTGAGGTAGTCGCCGTTGACCGTGACGGACTTGCACTTGACATACTCAAGGTTCTGCAGGACTGTCGGGCTCCGCTGCACAATATAAACTCACGTCTGCTTAAAAACGGCAATGCTGTTGTGGATGTAACCGTTCATGTTGACGGCACTGACCAGCTTAATAATCTGGTAGGAAAAATACGCAGAATAAGAAGCGTTATCACGGTTGACCGTGCAAGAAAGTGAGGATAATTTATGAGAGCAGTTCAGACGCTGATGCTGGGCAGTCTTGCCACAAACTGTTATCTTGTATATACAGGAGAAAATCAGGTTGTCGCAGCGGATATAGGCGGCGATGCAGAAAAGCTTCTGCGTTTTATTGAGGAAAGAAAGCTTACACTTACAAAGATACTGCTGACCCACGGTCACTGGGATCATATAGGTGCTGTAGCCGAGGTTCAGAGAGCCACAGGTGCAGAAGTCTATATTCATGAGCAGGATGCGGCAATGCTTTCGGATACAACCCTTAACCTTGCTTCATGGATAGACCCGTGGTGTGATTTCGAATCTATAATGGAATACCATACCGTAAAGGACGGCGACGTTATTGAGGACGGCGACGCAGCCTTTACAGTAATGCACACGCCCGGTCATACAAAGGGAAGCGTATGCTATATCTGTGAGGATATAATCCTTGCTGGCGACACCCTGTTCCATATGTCCAGAGGAAGAACGGACTTTCCCAGCGGAAGTGATGCGGAAATGCTTGCTTCTTTCCGCAAGCTCCGTGATCTTTCCGGCGATTACAGAGTATTTCCGGGACACAACGAATCGACTACACTTGAATTTGAGAGAAAAAATAATCCTGTTATGCGAGGAATTTTATGAGTGATAAAATGAAGGCTCAGTCCTTTCCTGTGTTTCTTCAGGGACATGGACTGAAATATGAGATAGAATGTATACTGAAGGTATTTGTACCGGCGGTACGTTTCCAGTTTTATTTTGATGATATGACTCTGCTGCCTGAGAGTAGCGACTATGCAGCAGTACAGCTGCGTCAGGGCAGAGAGCATACTTATTTCTACTGCGCCGTTTCTCTTGGTGAGAAGCGGCACCGTCTTATGCAGCGCACAGAGAGACTTTTCCCTGACGCTGATAAGAAAAAATGCGAGGTCATTATAACAAAGCTTCTGTTCAGAATACTTCAGAAGCTTACAGGACTTGATGTGCCGTGGGGTATACTTACAGGAATACGTCCTGTACGAAAGGTTCTTCCGCTTATGGAAAAAGGGATGAGCCGTGATGAGATATTCGCACATCTCCGTGAGGAATACTGGATATCTGATGAAAAGCTTAATCTTGTTTATGATACAGCTCTTGTGCAGAAGCCTCTTCTTGAAGCTACTCCTGCAAATTCCATAGGACTTTACGTTTCCATTCCATTCTGTCCCACAAGATGCAGTTACTGCTCCTTTGTATCACATTCAGTTAAACAGGCAAAGAAGCTTATGCCCGACTACATCCGTCTCCTCTGTGACGAACTGAAAATATGGGGCGATATTGTCAAGGAGCTGGGACTTATTGTGGATACAGTCTACTTTGGCGGAGGCACTCCCACATCAGTAAGCGCAGAGCATCTGGAACAGCTTCTTTCGGCAGTTGAGGAAAACTTCGATCTTACACATATCCGTGAATACTGCGTTGAAGCAGGCAGACCTGATACCATTACCGAGGACAAGCTTCGTGTGCTGAAAGCCCACGGCGTTGACAGAATATCCATCAACCCTCAGAGTATGAATGATTCAGTCCTTGAAAGAATAGGCAGAAAGCATACATCAGCCGAAATCGTAGAATCCTACCGCCTTGCACGTTCCATTGGATTTGAGAATATAAACATGGATCTTATTGCAGGTCTGCCGGGCGATACGCCTGAGAGCTTCAGAAGCACCCTCAGACAGGTAATAGACCTTGATCCCGACAGCATCACTGTCCATACTCTTACCCTTAAACGTGCAGCAAATCTCTTTGCAGAGGGTGCGTCACAGCTTGATAATCCTGTACGTGAGATGGTGCGTGACAGTATAGCAATGCTGCCGGCAAATGGCTATCAGCCATATTATATGTATCGCCAGAAGAATACTATCGACAATCAGGAAAATGTAGGCTATGCAAAGGCAGGCAAGGAGTCCTATTACAATATGCTCATTATGGATGAAACCCAGTCTATTTTCGGTGCAGGCTGCGCAGCGTCCACAAAGCTCGTTGAGCCTGATGGCATGATAACACGTGTATGCAACTACAAATTCCCGTATGAATATATAGCTCAGTTCGACCAGCTTATGGAAAAGAAAAAGCAGGTCTATGAGATATATGAGCGTATCCGTAAGCAGGAGGCAGCATATGCAGAAGAATGAGATTTATACAGTCACAATAGACGACCTGACTGCTGAGGGCAGCGGCGTATGCCATATAGACGGGATGGCTGTTTTTGTGCCGGATACTGCGGCAGGTGACGAGGCTGAGATAAAGATAGTCAAGGTGCTTAAAAAGTACGCATTCGGCATTGTGCAGAAGCTGATAAAGCCGTCTGATGACAGAATACAATCGGACTGCAAATACTGCCGTCAGTGCGGAGGATGCACCTTCCGACACATAAGCTACGAAAAGGAACTTGAAATCAAGTCTAAGATAGTTAAGGATGCATTTGAGAGAATAGGTAAGCTTCATCCTGAATTTCTGCCCATAATAGGCGGTGAGAGCCGTGTACGCTACAGAAACAAAGCACAGTATCCTGTATCCTGCGACAAAAACGGAAATCTTATATGCGGATTTTACGCAAAGAGAAGTCACCGCACTGTACCAATAGATGATTGTCTGCTTCAGCCGGAGAGCTTCAAAAAGGCTGTGGATATAATAATCAGCTATGCGCAGGAGAAGAAGATATCTGCCTACAACGAGGAGATGAATACCGGAATTCTCCGTCATATCTATCTGCGTGAAGGCTATCACAGCGGTGAGATGATGGTGTGTATTGTTGTACGAAAGGCGATAGAGCGTGAGCTGAAAGGTCTTATCCCAAGGCTGCTTGATGCCATGCCGGAGATCAAGAGCATTGTAATGAATGTAAATCCGGAAAAGACCAATGTCATCCTCGGCAGAAAGACCGTTACCCTTTGGGGCTGCGATACGATTACCGATACAATGTGCGGAAATGAGGTTGAAATTTCGCCCCTTTCATTCTATCAGGTGAACACACCTCAGGCTGAAAAGCTTTATGGTACGGCAAAGGAATTCGCCGGTCTTACAGGCAGCGAGAGACTTCTTGACCTTTACTGCGGCGCAGGAACTATCGGACTTTCCATGGCAGATAAGGCAGGCTCAGTGCTTGGCGTTGAGGTGGTACCTCCGGCAGTTGAGAATGCAAAGAAGAATGCAGAACGTAATAGTATTGAGAATGCAGAATTTATCTGCGGTGATGCAGGCGAGGTTGCGAAGAAGCTTGCGGATGAAAATATGCT
Organism: Ruminococcus sp.; assembly: GCA_045580565.1. Classification (GTDB taxonomy): domain Bacteria; phylum Bacillota; class Clostridia; order Oscillospirales; family Ruminococcaceae; genus Ruminococcus_C. Next base: position 2,201 of record JAZNOB010000153.1, on the reverse strand, counting down.
TCCTGATGTAATTGTAGCCGATCCGCCGAGAAAGGGCTGTGACATACAGACTATTGATGCAATATGCCGGATGAACCCGCAGCGTGTTGTCATGGTTTCCTGCAACCCTGCAACCGCCGCAAGAGACTGCGCACTGCTTTGCGAGCGACAGTATAAGATCGAAAAGGTTCAGCCGGTGGATCTTTTTCCAGGGACTGGGCACGTTGAGTGCGTGGTATTGATGTCAAGGAAAAAATAAAGGGTATAAGAAAAGTGCCGAAAATTCGGCACTTTTTCTCTTATGTAGAAATGATGAGATTATCGCGGAGTGCATTTTTCCTGTCCTTGGGAATAAGTCCAGTGTCTCTCGGAGATACAGCGCACTTTGACTTACTAAAGTAACCGCCTAATAACACCCCACCCATAAGCAAAACATCCCCGAGCTGCGGCTCGGGGATTGCTAATTCATAAGTTTTTGCATATCTTCTGCACAGATCTATTCCAGGGCAGCAGTTCCTCAAGGATATCCGGATTTGTCAGGAACTCCATGCTCGGGAGAACGGTCAGCAGAAGTTCAAAATACTTGAACACATCAAGTCCGTTTGTTTTTGCAGTTTCTACGATACTGTAGATATCGGCACTGGCTTTAGCTCCTTTGGGAGTATCGCTGAATAGCCAGTTTTTTCTGCCCACTGTAAACGGTCTGATAGCGTTTTCTGCTATGTTATTTGAGATAGCACAACTGCCGTTCTGAAAATAATTGCCCAGATATTCTCTGCGCTTGAAAGCATAATCAAACGCTTTTCCAAGCTGTGTCTTTACAAGTACCGTAGGATATATTTTTTCTGCCCATGACCAAAAAGCCTCAAACACTTCTTTTTCCTGTTTCAGACGCTTATTGTATCTTTCTTCACTTGTCAGGCTGTCAAGCTCTGCTTCTATCGCAAACAGCTTGTCACAGAAGTCTCTGCCTGTTCTGGCTATGCTGTCACCGCTGTCCACGACAATAGCTTCATGGAACTTTCGTCTCAGATGAGCCCAGCAATTACAGTGTGTGACCTTTGTAAGCTTATTGTAGCCTGCATATCCGTCTGTATGAAGATATCCGCTGTAATCTCCAAGGAATTTTCTCGGCACATCTCCCGACCTTGACTTGTTGTAATCGTAGATCACTATCTGTCTTTCGGAATGCTTGCCTGTACGGTATACCCACATATACTGCTTACTGTTGTCGGAAACATCCTTTTCCTTGAGTACCTTGACATATGTTTCATCGCAGTGCAGTACTTCTTCTTTCAGCATCTCTGTTTTTAATCTTGTAATAAATCTGCTGAAATAATCCTCGCTGCATCTTATGATCCAGTTTGCCATTGTTGTTCTGCTGAGCAAGTATCCAAGCCTCTCCCAGTCCTTTTCCTGACGATACAGAGGAATCGCATTCACATACTTCTGATATATCACCCATGCGACTGTTGACGCTGATGCAAGTGAATGCGAAAGTACCGGTGCAGGCACAAGTCCATGAAGGAATACAGGCATATTCCTTTTCTCACATTTCTTGCAGCTGTATGTATTGCTGTAATATTTCTTCACAACCAGCTTTGCAGGTATCAACTCAACTTCTTCACGGATATATTTCTTACCAATAACCTTCATTTCTGAACCGCAGCGTGGACATATCTGCTCATCGTCAGGAATAGTGCAGGTGATGACTTCGGTCTCTATATTTTTGATGAGTTCATCTCTCTTGGTTTTCAAATTTTTTCTTGTATAGCCTTTAACTGTTTTCTTTACAGGTTCTTCTGTTTTATCGGCAGATTCAATTTCAGCCTCATTTAAGAACGACTGCTGTCCCTCGCATTCTGTATGCTCACTGGATTTGCCGAACATTCTGTGTTTGGAGAGTATCAGTGCTTCAAGGTAGATATGACAATCTTTTTTCAGGCACTCAATTTCTATTTCAAGTTTGTCTTTTTCTTTTTCAAGATGTCTGTTTTTTTCTGTCAGCATTCGATTTTCTCTTTCGAGTTTTTTCATATCTGATCTTGTAGCCAGATTTTCGGCAATGAGTGCAGCAATATATTCTGCGTCTGTCATATTACCTTTCTCTATCACTGTTCTCACCTCCGGAAGCATTAATATCACTCTCAAATTATACCACAAAAATCCCGAAAAGTCCAGTGATACCGAACTTTTCGGGCGTAGAAATATTATTGACATTT
>JAZNOB010000152.1:0-6743 GCA_045580565.1 Ruminococcus sp. | reverse complement strand
AAGCTATACCACATTCAGTATATCCAGAGGTCTCACAGAAGGCACATGGGAACACGAGGTCATCCTCAAGGATATCGAGGTTCTTGCGAAAGAGCTTCTGAAGATTCAGGATGCAGGCGTACCGGTTCTGTTCCGTCCGCTTCACGAAGCAGAGGGCGCATGGTTCTGGTGGGGCGCAGAAGGTCCGGAAAACTGCGTGGCACTGTACAGACTTCTCTATGATAAGCTTGTAAACGAGTATGGAATTCATAATCTTATCTGGGAATGGACAAGCTATGTTACGCCCAATTCTCCCAAGTGGTATCCGGGCGATGAGTATGTTGATATCGTGTCTTATGACAAATATAACTGCTCTGACGGCGAATGCAACCTGAGCGCTATTACCGGTACATTCTACGGTCTTGTTGCAAGCACTGAGGGAAGAAAGCCTGTTGCTATGTCCGAAAATGACAGCATTCCGGCGCTCGACAATCTGGTGAATGAAAAGGCTGCATGGCTCTACTTCTGCCCGTGGTACGGCTGGTGGCTCACAGGTGAGCAGAATAATCCGGTTGACAATCTGGCGGAGATATACCAGAGCGAATACTGTATCACACTGGATGAACTGCCCGACCTCAGTACCTATCCCATAGATGAGGGAAGCGGTACGACCAAGCCTTCAGTGACTACTACTGTTACAACGACAGCATCCTCAGAGACTACAACTGAAACCACATCTACTGAGACTACTGTGTCAACAACAGAAACTACAGTTACGACAACATCATCAGAACCGGTCACAGAGGTTCTTGCAGGAGATGTAGACCTTGATGGTATTGTATCTATGATCGACCTTGTATATCTCAACAAGAAGCTTGCGAATATCGTCACTCTTAATGAAAGCGCCCTTGCAAATGCAGAGTGCTGCGTTGACGGCAGTCTGAACGCTTCTGATGCAAGCGCACTTCTGAAATTTCTGGTGCTTTCCATAAAGGAACTGCCGGTAATTCCGGAATAAAACAAACAAAGGAAAAAATAATGGCAAACACTACTAATTCATCCCTCGGAGAGATAAAAGAGCTTATCCGGACAAAAAACTTCGGAGCATTCTTCAAGGGGAAAACAGACAACACATATATCCAGTTCTTTCGTTATATTTTCGTAGGCGGTCTTGCTGCGGTCTTTGACTGGGCGATATCAAGTCTTATATTCTTCTTTGTGTTCGGCGCAAAGACAGGTGCTGTATTCGGCGTGATGTCATGGTTCACATGGTCTGTGGCGTCAAACGGCGCAGGCTTTATCGGAGGCCTTATCCTCAACTACATCCTCAGTACCTGCTTTGTGTTCCAGAATTCAGTTGTGAAGAACAGATTCCTTGAGTTTCTGTCCTTTGCGGCGATAGGACTTGTGGGACTTTTTATCACATTCGGTATTACATGGGGCTTTGAGCTGCTGCTTGCTGACAGCACATCACTGTTCCAGCTTATCGGAAAGATCGTGTCTACTGCTGTAGCGTTCATATGGAATTTCTTCGCACGAAAGATACTGCTTTACCGTAAGAAGTGAAGGGAGGTCACTATATGAGAATAGAATTTATCGGCGCAGCTCATGAGGTCACAGGCAGCTGTACCTACGTTGAAGCCTGCGGAAAGAAGTTCCTTGTGGACTTCGGCATGGAGCAGGGCAGGGATGTTTATGAAAACGAACAGATCCCATGTGCTCCGGGAGATATTGACTTTGTGCTCCTTACCCACGCACATATAGACCATTCCGGTCTGCTGCCGCTGTTATATGCGGGCGGTTTTAAGGGAAAGATATACGCAACAAAGGCAACTGTAAACCTATGTGAGATAATGCTGAGAGACTCAGCCCACATTCAGGAGTTTGAAGCTGAATGGCGCAACCGCAAGGCTAAACGAAGCGGCAAGGAAGCCTATGTGCCGCTGTATACTACCGCCGAGGCTCTTGGTGCTATAGAATGCTTTGTACCCTATATGTACGGTGAGAGATTTACCATTGCTGATGGCATTGAAGCCAGATTCCTTGACGCCGGACATCTTCTCGGTTCTGCAAGTATAGAGGTATGGCTGAATGAAAACGGCACTGAAAGAAAGCTTCTGTTCTCAGGTGACATCGGCAACTTCAATCAGCCTCTTATCCGTGACCCTCAGTATTCCGAGGGCGCAGATTACGTTATAATGGAATCCACCTACGGCAATCGTCTCCACGAAAGACCCAAGGACAACACCCAACCCTTTATCGACCTGCTTCTGAAAACCTTCAGACGAGGCGGCAATGTCATCATTCCTGCCTTTGCAGTAGGCAGAACGCAGGAGGTGCTATACTTCCTGAAGAAGATAAAGGAGGAGGGAAAGCTCTGCGAATTTCGTGATGTTCCGGTATATGTTGACAGTCCCCTTGCTATCGAGGCTACAAGCGTGTTCACAATGAATAAAGAATGCTGCTTCGATGAGGAGGCTATGGAGTTTGTAAACCGTGGCGAGAATCCTATCGGTGTAGAGGGACTTATCACTGCAACTACAAGCGAGGCTTCAAAGGCTATCAACTTTGACAATAAGCCCAAGATCATCATATCCGCAAGCGGTATGTGCGACGCAGGCAGAGTAAAGCATCACCTGAAGCATAATCTCTGGAAGCCGGAGAATACTGTTCTCTTTGTAGGCTATCAGGCAGAGGGAAGCATGGGACGCCGCCTTCTTGACGGAGCGCCTCATGTAAATCTGTTCGGCGAGCAGGTAAAGGTTTCCGCTGAGATCGTGTCTTTACCGGGCATGAGCGGTCATGCTGACATGAACGGTCTTATAAAATGGGCGGAAAGCATAACTGCGCCGAAGCCCAGAAAAATATTCGTAGTTCACGGCGAAAGCTCCTCTGCGGATTATTTCACGGAGCAGCTTCGTGAAAAGGGCTTTGACAGCGTTGCTCCATACAGCGGCGCATCCTTTGACATGGAGACCGAGGAGTTCACCCAGACAGAGCCTGTACGCATAGTAAAGGCTGTAAACCGCAAGTCCTCTGCAACCTATGACAGACTGAAGGTTGCCCTTGACCGTGTGACTGCTCTTATCCAGAGCAGCCGTGGACTTTCCAATAAGGAGCTTGCAAAAATGGCAGACCAGCTTACTGAGCTTTGTACCAAATGGGAGAAATAACATCATAAATAAAGGACGGCAGGAACAAACCCGCCGTCCTTTTTAGTATCAGCTATTTACTCTGAGACTTTTCAGCATCCGCAGTTGTTGCCGCAGCCATTGCCGCACCAGTTGTTGTTGTTACCGCCGTTGCCGCAGCAGCAGAACAGCAGAACGAGAATGATGATCCACCAGCAGCCATTGTTACCGTCGCATCCACACATAATACATATACTCCTTTTGTCGTATAAATTTGAATCAGACTCTTTTTTGTCTGTTCATAGTACATATTATGCAGCCGGCTGAAATGTGTTACACCATACGACAAATAATGCGTCAGGAATGAGGTATGATAGGAGGGAAGCATTTTTTCAGAAAGGCGGTAATGTATGGCGTATTCAGATGGATTTACAGGAAAGGCTGTGCTGGTGCTGAAAGAGGCGGTATGTGCGGCGGAGGAAATGGGTCATACCTATATCGGCAGCGAGCACCTGCTTCTTGGTATGCTTGAGGAAGGAAGCAATGCAGCGTCGTCTATTCTCAGTTCACAGCATATTACAGTGCAGAAGGTGAGAAACGCTGTTACAGAGCTTGTGGGATGCGGAGTTCCAGCGGAGGTGCGGCATGACTGTCTTACACCTGCACTTGAGGGGATCATCGGGGACGCTAAGGCACGTGCAGCGGATTCCGGCAGAACCCTTGCAGGTACGGAGCATCTTCTCAGCGCTGTGCTTCATTCGCCGTGCTGTACTGCGGCAGCTGTGCTGAAGAAGCTGGGTGCAAATCTAAACCGTTTATGCAGGGATTGCGGTGATGAAAAGGGGATAGGAGTAAGAATGGAGCGAAGCCAGAAGGATATGGTAAGCCGTAAGAATCTCCCGAATCTATTCCAGTTCGGCAGACTGATGACTGACCCTGAGCGTGCTGCTTCATATGATCCTTTGATAGGCAGAGAGGAGGAGCTTCAGCGGATAATACAAATACTCTCCAGACGAACAAAGAATAATCCTTGTCTTATCGGCGAAGCGGGCGTAGGCAAGACCGCACTTGTAGAGGGTGTTGCAATGAGGATAATGTCAGGGGATGTTCCCGAACAGATGGCACAGATGCACATATTCTCCCTTGACCTTACGGCACTGCTTTCCGGCGCAAAGTACAGGGGCGATTTTGAGGAGAGACTCAGGCACTGTCTAAGCGAGGCTGCTTCAAAGGGGAATATCATACTTTTCATTGACGAGCTTCATACTATAGTCGGCGCAGGTGCGGCAGAGGGTGCGATAGATGCTGCAAATATCCTGAAGCCTCAGCTTGCAAGAGGCGAGGTCAAGATAATCGGTGCAACTACCACAGAGGAATTCCGGAAGTTCATTGAAAAGGACAGCGCACTTGAAAGACGCTTCCAGCCGGTTCAGGTAGACGAGCCGGATGAGGATACCTGTTTAGGGATACTGATGGGACTGAGAAAGACCTATGAGGACTATCACCATGTTTCGGTAAGCGATAATGTTTTAAGGCGTGCGGTTTCCTTTTCGGTCAGATATCTCCACGACAGAAGTCTGCCGGATAAGGCTATCGACCTGCTTGACGAAGCGTGCTCCAGAGCAGTTCTGAGAGGACATGGCGCAGGCACTGAGGTGCTTACAGAGGATGTGGCAGCGGTCGTTTCCATGAGAACAGGCATACCAGCTGAAAAGATAAGCGAGGAACACCGTCAGAGGCTGATGACCATTGCGTCTGAGCTTAAAAGCAAGATAATAGGTCACGATGACGCCATCGACAGGCTTTCAGCCACCCTTATACGTGCAAGAACCGGACTTGGCGACAGCAGACGGCCGGTAGGCTGTTTTATGTTCACAGGCCCTACAGGAGTGGGAAAAACAGCTCTTGCAAAGGAGGTTGCCTGTCATCTCTTTGACGGCAAGGAGAGCTTTATCCGGTTCGATATGTCTGAATATATGGAGAAGCATTCCGTATCAAGGCTTATAGGCGCACCGCCCGGATATGTGGGCTATGAGGAGGGCGGACGTCTCTGCGAAAGCGTAAGGCGCAGACCATGCAGTGTGATCCTCTTTGACGAGATCGAAAAGGCGCATCCGGATATAACACATCTTCTGCTTCAGATAATGGATGATGGATACATTACAGATTCATGGGGCAGAAAGACCGACTTTACAAACTCACTTATTATACTCACCTCCAATGCAGGGGCATCGGAGCATTCTTCAGGAGCACTCGGCTTTGGTTCATCTGACAAGCAGCCTGATGGTGAACACAGAGCTGTGAGAAAATATTTTTCCCCCGAATTTCTCGGCAGACTTGATGCTGTGATACCATTTTCACGTTTATCTGAAAGCGATCTTGAGGTTATAGCCTTTCAGCTTCTCACGCAGCTTCAGACACGCCTTGAGGGACTTGAAATATCACTTGAATTTACACCAGAGGCTGTTCGGCAGCTTGCTTCTGCGCCTGAAACAAGGCTTTACGGAGCAAGACCCATGAGAAGCTACCTTGCGGAGCAGGTGGAGAATCCTATAGCTCAGCGCATACTCTGCGGACAGATATCCGCCGGTGACATGGTAAAGCTCAGCGCAGATGAAAGCGGCTTCCTTATTCCTGACAAGGCATATATCTGAAAATAATTTTTCATTCAATTTCCAGTGATAGAAGTGCAGTCTGGTGTTATAATAACCTTGCGATAGATTATCGCAGAAAACACGAGACGTAAACTATGTCACGCAAAGGAGATTATGACTATGAAGGGCACATTCACACAGAAGGGCAAGGAAGCAATGGAAAGATTCAAGATGGAATCTGCAAGCGAGGTAGGCGTAAACCTGAAGCAGGGCTACAACGGCGACCTGACAGCAAGAGAAGCAGGCTCTATCGGCGGTCAGATGGTAAAGAAGATGATCGACGCATATAAGATGCAGTAACTTAACTGTATCTGATATAATAAAAGACGGCAGATCAAGTGGTCTGCCGTCTTTTGCTTTACATATTCTGATAAAAGTTCTGCTGCTGCGGCTGCTGGAAGTTCTGCCGGTAGATATCAGGACCGGGACCCCATTGGTTGTCGTAGTCGCTGGGCTTCAGGAAGAGAGTAATAAGAATGATAACTCCTGCAAATGGGATCAGTCCGAAGAGATAATGAACCCATGACCTGCCGGTATCGTGAAGTCTTCTGATGCTCAGGGAGATATTGGGCAGAAGCAGTGCCAGCCACGCAAGCCATCCGATAATCGGAATATACACGACCATAGCAGCAATTGACTGGAACAGGAAAGCCCACCAGTATTCGCTCTTGGACGCTCTGCCGGTAAAGTTTACATAGTTCTTGAAGAACAGCACGATAGCCTGACCGAAGCCTACATATCCGTGATGCGGCTCAGCATATGTACCCGCAGAACCGTTATACTGTGTATATGTCTGAGGCTGATACTGAGGCGGCTGATATTGCGGCTGCTGAGGCTGGTGTTTGTTCTGAAATGCGCCGCATTCAGGGCAGGCATTTGCATTGTTGGGGATCTGCATTCCGCAGTTACTGCAATACATATAGGCTCCTCCTTGGATTTATCTGATTATAATTATCTGGTCATCACGTCTTGGTGAAGG
>JAZNOB010000151.1:0-12602 GCA_045580565.1 Ruminococcus sp. | reverse complement strand
ATAACAGTATCCATTATAGGCTTGATTCTGAATAGTAATATAATAATACTGACCTGCCCAAGTAGTAGTATTTTGTGCATGAAAATAACTACGAGGAAAACTTACAGTAGAAATAAAATGCAGCTGGTTAGAAGAATCAAGAAAAAAATAAAAATCATTTGATCCAGAAGAATCAACTTCTAAAGACAAACTAACTTTATTTCCATCAGATAAAGTAATAGACTGAAATAACCTTTCATCAAGGTCGAGAACACCTACAGCAGCTCCATCAAGAAAAGAAGTAGAAGAAATCAAAGGTTCATATACTTCATTAAACACAAGATTCTGCTCATAAAACCAAGCTGCGACATTAGCCATAGCAGACCAAAACCATGTTGCATTAGTAAGATAATTGTAAAGATTCCATTTGTTAATACCCTGCCCTGCTGCATATTCTGTAAGCTTATCGCAAGCCATACCTAAGTATTCATCTTCAGCAGGATCATCAGAGCTTACAGCAATGCCATATCCAATCAAGCCTATTGCTACAGCCGTACCCAGAGCGAAACCGCCAGCAAGTAATAATCCGGCTTCAGCTTTCTGATGAGGGATGAAGATACATGAGAATACAAGGACAGTGCAGGACAAAAGGACTGATATAAACCGCTTTATTTTAGTTTTCATTTTTTTATCACCTCATAAAATAAATGGTGTGGGGTGTATTGTTCCAACACACCCCACACCATTTCAGGTATGCGACAATTACTTGCTTACTACCCTCTTGAAAATCTTGATACCTACGGTAACAACGAGAACAGCACCTACAACAGGAAGTGCGATCGGCAGAACACCGCCTACCAAGTCAAGGAGTTCCGTTCCTACGTCAGAAAATGAATCAAGAAGCGCAGTACCTACAGATTCCATTGTTGTTGCAGTTGTTTCATCCATGATATATACCTCCTCATGAAATTAGCTTGAAAATTTTTAGTATATGATAGATCGTCAATCCAACAAGGTTTACTCCTGATACAAGACCAAAACCTATCAGTACCGGTATTCCGATATGTTCCAATACATCAATCACGGAACCACCTCCAGAAAGACGAACCTATAACGCACCCAGACAGCAGACCGATACTTGATACGATCCACTGTAAAGCTAAAGTGTACTCCTCATTCATCAGAAGCACTCTTTCAGCAGCTCGAAAGCTTCACAGGGTTCAGGATCCGAAGCACAAGTCAGGAAGCCTGACGGATTGAACTCAAAGTTATAGATACTACCAGCGGAGTAAACTTCATCACCGAATATTGTCTTACAGTCGAAGCCACTCTGACCCCTGAAAACAATATTGGTTCTTACTCCCTGACCGCCTCCGTTTTTCTTTGTGTACGTTGTGCTACTTAATACCAGACATTTCATTTTTTACACCTCCATGTTATGACTTAAAAATTTTACAGTGCATTCGTTTTGAATACAATTTAATGATACCAGAGAATGCAAAAGAATGCAATAGGCAAAGTAAACGAATTGACAAAAGGAAATTTGTGCATTATAATGAAATACACAGCATGAAAGGAGAATGCAAATGAATGCTGAGAAGAAGAAAGGCACAACAAACAACAAGTGCATAAGATTCCCTGATGAACTAATGGAAAAAATACAGAAAAGCGCAGAGAGTGAAACACGAACATTCTCAGCACAGGTTATACACATCATCAAGAAGTACTATGAGCTTCAGGAAAAGAAATAAAAAAATGCCATCCTCTACCAGAGAATGGCAAAACTGCAAATTAGTAAAACTGCACAAACAAAGCACTGAAATTAACGCTGCTGCAGCGCTGATCTGACCTCAGTTGAGGCTATGAACGGAGCTCAGAGCGAGCTATTTTCCGTCATACTGCACAAATAGGGCTACTCCCCTATTGTGCTTGTCTTAACGCTAACCAAATACCAATTTGGTGCAATTGGAAGCCCGTTTTGAGGGGAGGGATATGGTTTGAACATAGAATTTAAGGAATGCCCGGATTTCCTGATTGAGTATATCATGCACATTTCAGTTACCAAGGGACTGTCAAAGCGTACTGTGCAGGAATATTATTTTGATATAAGGCTGTTTCTGAAGTATTTGCGAATGATGAAGGATCCTGCTTGTGATAATATAAATGATCTTAATGAAATCTCGATCAAAGATATGCACGCTGATCTTCTCAGCGAGGTCAGACTTCAGACACTGTATGAATTTTTGTACTATATCAAAGAAGAACGTGACAATCAATCACGATCCAGAGGCAGAAAAACATCGTCTTTAAAGAGTTTTTTTGGGTTTATCCATCAAAATAAAGGACTTATAGACCAGGATCCTACAGAGCGCCTCGAGCTTCCATCGCAGAAAAAGAGCGTCCCCAAATTTCTTACTCTTGAACAAAGCCAAAAGCTTCTGAGTTCAATTGATACAGCTTTCTTTGAACGTGATTATTGTATAATTACTATGTTTCTCAACTGCGGTATACGTTTAAGCGAGCTGGTTGGGCTAAATACAACTGACTTGCTTCTGGACGAGTGCGAAATGCGGGTTCTCGGCAAAGGAAATAAGGAACGCATGGTCTTTCTGAATGATGCCTGCATGAATGCAATTTATGAATATTTATTGGTCAGAAGCAGTATGAAGAATGATATTACAGATGATGCGCTATTTCTTAGTAAACGTCACACACGCATCAGTAAAAGGCGTGTTCAGCAGATTGTAGAAAATTCATTAGCGGCTGCGGGACTTAGCGGAATGGGATATTCTGCCCATAAGCTGCGGCATACAGCCGCTACTCTTATGTATCAGTACGGCAATGTAGATGCGCTGACGCTAAAAGAGGTTCTTGGTCATGAAAGTACATCTACCACTGAGATTTACACACATCTTACCAATGAGAAAGTCAGATCAGCTACTGAGTCATCACCGCTTGCGAACTTCACTCCAAAGCATAGCTCTGAAACTACTAAAGATAAATAATAATGCAAAACGAGCAGAGAAGAAGCACTTCCCTGCTCGTTTTATTTTTAGTTAATCATTAGTTGTAGATGTAGTTGTTTCCTTGATAACGATATCAATAATTCCCATCTCGTATTTTTTGGTAAGAATCTTGCGGACGCTTTCATTAAGACGTTCTTCGGTGATTTCTCCATCAGCTACAGCATTTCTGACGCCGCTTACAGCGTTGTTAAGGTCATATGGCATGAGTATCATATCGACGCCAGCCTGAATAGATAACACAGCAGCTTCACCAGGTGAATAGTTGTCAGTTATAGCTCCCATGCTATGCGAATCAGAGATAATTATGCCATCATATCCCATACTGGTTTTGAGCCATTCTGTTACAACTGTATAAGAAAGATCCGCAGGAAGGTTGTCTCCGGCAGAGGTTGTGATCTGGTGACCAACCATAATACAGTCGGCACCAGCCTCAATTCCGCCACGAAAGGCGATAAATTCATTTTCCCATAAATCGCCGAGAGTTCTGTCGATTACAACACTTCCCTTGTGAGTATCACCGGAGCCTGCACCGAGACCCGGAAAATGCTTCAACGTCGCAGCAACACCTGTATTTCTGACGCCTTTAACATAATTAGAGACCATATCAGATACTTCATAAGGATCACTTGAGAATATGCGATCGCCAAGCTCATTGTCGGGGTTTATGTCTACATCGGCAACAGGTGCAAGGTTCAGATTAAAACCAAGCTCAGATAAACTCAGACCTATAGTATTGCCAAGCTTGTACACAGTTTCTGTACTGCCCATCTGACCGTACTTTTCAATAGAGTAGCTTCTGTATGTACCAAGCTTTTCAGCTACACGTGCCACGCTTCCGCCTTCCTCGTCAACTGCAAGAAATAAGCCAATTTCGTTATGAGCCTCCTGACACCATTCCTGGGAATTGTAAAGCATATTGTAGGTCTGATACCAGTTTTGCAGGTTCTGGGAAAAGTAAATCAGACCGCCCACAGGTTTGTTTTCAAGGGCGTTCTTTGTAAGAGAACCAGCTTCTGTTACACTGCCGCTGAAATTCGTAAGACCTTCAGGAGTAACGATAAACATCTGATATATTTTATCTTCAAGAGTCATTCCAGCCAGCAGATTCTCGACTACAGACTGATTATTCTCTCTTGTTGTCACAGTAGTACAGCTTGTAAGAGCCGGCGGTACTGTCCTGGCAAGAGTTGTCTCAGTAGTAGTTTTTGACGTTGTGCACACTACAGTGGTAGTTTGAGCATTATCAGTTGTTTCCTGCGTCTGGCTTATAGACTGACCGCTGCATCCGCTTGTGACAATAGCAAGTAAAGCTGCAGCAGCAGTGATAAACGCTGTGATCCGTTCTTTATTCATATATTACACCTCGTAATCAGGGCTTGATATAGAACAATTATAGCAGAATCCTCGTTTTTTGTCAACTCCTGCGGGAGGCTGCAGATGCTTCAAGCTCTTCAGCACGGATAAGAGCTGTATCAATATGATCGCAGAAATTCTCACGTCCGATCCTCTCAACAAATCCAGCTTTTTCCATTACGCTCATGGGCTGTTCGTTTACGTGAGAGAAGACGACAGAGATATTATTCTTTTCGCATATGTCTGCAATTTTGCCAAGCATTTCAACACCTGTAGCGTCAATTGCAGGAACATTTCTCATACGAATACAGAGAACATCAATATTGGTATCAGAAAGGACGTACATAAACTTGTTTGATGCAGCAAAGAACATGGGGCCATTGATCTCGTATACCTTTGTGTTGTCGGGAACTTTTTTAAGGTCTATGTGGTCAGGGTCATCATCTTCATCATCAACATAGACCCAGTCCTTTACACCTGAAACGTCAGCCATCTGCTTCATGAAGAGTATAGCCGCCAGTACCATGCCAACGCCGATAGCTACAACAAGATCGAATACAACTGTCAGAATAAGAGTTACAAAGAGAACAAGGATATCGCTCTTGGGAGCAGACTTTACAGTATTTACAATAGTGCGCCATCCGCTCATATTATAGGCTACAACAAACAGAATTGCCGCAATTGTAGGCATAGGAATAAGTGAAGCGTAAGGCATCAGAAGAATAAGGATGAGCAGTACAACCACTGAATGAACGATACCTGCAATAGGAGTTCTGCCTCCGTTCTTGATATTGGCAGCTGTTCTTGCAATAGCACCTGTTGCTGGAATACCGCCGAACAGTGCAGATGCAATGTTACCAGTACCCTGCGCAATAAGCTCCATATTTGAACGATGCTTGGAGCCTATCATACCGTCAGATACAACACATGAAAGAAGTGATTCAATTGCAGCAAGGATAGCAATTGTAAACGCATTAGGAATGAGAGACTGTATTCTGTCAAGACTAAGCTCCGGTATGCTGGGAGTCGGGAGCTTTGATGTGATCTCATAGAGGTCGCCGATTGTATTTACATTCATTCCGGATAGATTTACAAGGAGTGCACTTACAATTACAGCGATAAGTGACGGGGGTATCTTCTGGAGCTTCTTAGGCCAGAAAATAAGTATTGCCAGTGAAATAATGCCGACGGCAAAAGCCTGCCAGTTAAAGGTCGATATGCAAAGGAATACTTCCTTTAGCTTGTCAATTGACTCTACCGGTGATTCATTGAATGTGAGTCCCATAAAATCCTTCAGCTGACCGATCACAATTGTAACAGCAATGCCGAATGTAAAGCCTGTGGTGATCGTGTTCGGTATGTACTTGATAAGTGCACCGAAACGGAACAGACCCATGAGAATAAGCAGTATGCCCGCCATTACAGTAGCTATAATGAGTCCGTCCATACCTTCGGTAGCAACAATTCCGGCAACAATTGTTGCAAATGCTGCGGTAGGACCTGCGATCTGAACACGGCTGCCGCCCAAAAGTGCTACAAAGAATCCAGCAATAATCGCAGTATAAAGACCCTGCTCAGGTCTTACGCCTGAAGCAAGTGCCAGTGCGATCGAAAGCGGAAGTGCAATAATCGCTACAATAACACCAGATACAACATCCTTTGCGAACTGTCCCTTTGAGTAGTTCTTCATTACAGAAATAAGCTTTGGTTTGAGCTTTTCGTTTGATAATTTTGTACTCATAACATTACCCCACATATCATAAAAATACGCTGACAGAGTTTTATCAGCAACCTGAATATTATAGCACGTAAGGCTGACAATTTCAAGCAAAATCCAGCATTTTTTTGATTTTAGTGACATTAAATGAAGCCATTCAACAGGTGACGAAAAGTTTAGCATATTCCTAAGGTGAAATCTGCGTAAAATAATTCTGAGCAGTTGACAAAAAGGCTTTATTCTGGTAAAATAATAAAAAGCGCATACAATAATCATGAAGCGCATGAAATGAAAGGAACTAAACACATAATGGCTTATTTAATTGGTGTTGACTGTGGTACCAGCGGTACTAAAACAGTATTATTCGATGAATATGGCAAAGTTATTTCCAGCGCAACTATTGAATATCCGATGTACCAGCCTAAAAACGGCTATGCAGAGCAGGAACCGGGCGATTGGTCCAGTGCTATGATCAATACGATCAAGTCTGTAATGGCTCAGAGCGGCGTTAAAAAGGAAGATGTAAAGGGCATTGGTATTTCAGGTCAGATGCACGGACTTGTTCTCCTCGACAAGGATAATAATGTTCTCCGACGTTCTATTATCTGGTGCGATCAGCGTACAGCTGCTGAAGTTGATGAAATGAACCGTATCGTGGGACATGATAAACTGGTTGAGATCACTGCTAATCCGGCGCTTACCGGTTGGACTGCTGCCAAGATCCTCTGGGTGAAGAACAATGAGCCGGAGATCTACTCTAAGATAGCGCACATCCTGCTTCCTAAGGATTTTCTGCGTTTCGTGCTTACCCACGAGTATGCCACAGAGGTTTCTGACGCATCCGGTATGCAGCTTCTTGATGTACCGAATCGCTGCTGGTCAGATGAACTTCTCAGAACCTTTGAAATCGACAAGAACTGGCTTGGTAAGGTTTATGAGTCCTGCGAGGTGACAGGTAAGCTCACAAAGTGCATGGCTGATGAGCTTGGTCTTTGTGAGGGTACAATAGTTGTAGGCGGCGCTGGTGATAATGCAGCAGCTGCTGTTGGTACAGGCGTTGTTACTGATGGACGAGCTTTCACTACTATCGGTACATCGGGCGTTGTATTTGCTCATACATCTGATATAGCAATTGACAAGGGCGGCAGAGTTCATACCTGCTGTGCAGCAGTACCGGGCTCATGGCACGTAATGGGCGTAACTCAGGGTGCAGGACTTTCTCTGAAGTGGTTCCGTGACCAGTTCTGCGGAAGTGAAAAGGAAACCGCTGCTTATATGGGCGTTGATCCTTATTATCTTATGGATCAGCAGGCTGCTCAGGTACCTGTAGGCAGCAACAGACTTCTCTATCTCCCCTATCTTATGGGTGAACGTACTCCTCATCTTGATCCTGATGCAAGAGGCGTATTCTTTGGTCTGTCTGCTATGCACACAAAGCGTGATATGCTTCGTGCTGTTATGGAAGGCGTATCCTATTCACTGAGAGATTGTGTTGAGGTGTTCCGTGAAATGGGTATCTCTGTTTCAGATATGATGGCTTGCGGCGGCGGCGGTTCTTCGAAGCTCTGGCGTTCAATGCTGTCAGATCTTTACGGCTGTTCAGTTAAAACTGCTTCTTCAAAGGAAGGCCCGGCTCTTGGCGTATCTATTCTTGCAGCCGTTGGAGCAGGAATTTACAGCAGTGTTCCGGAAGCCTGCGATGCTATTGTCGGTGTAGATAAGATCGTTGATCCTATTGCTGAAAATGTACCTGAATATGAGAAGTACTACCAGCTTTACCGTTCCATTTACCCTGCACTCAAGGAAAGCTTTAAGAGTCTTGCAGCGCTTTAATGTCTGAAGGAGGTGTCTGCTATGTCTCGTTTGCAGCGTCTTTACATACAGGCGCATGCTGTTTCTGATCAGGGTAAAGTCAGGACGAACAATGAGGACAATTTCTTTGCTGACGGACAGGTGAATCCTGATCCTCAATCAGGAGGAGACGTTTTCATTGATAAAGTGAAGCTGCATAGCCATGTATTTGCGGTTTGTGACGGCATGGGCGGTGAATCCTACGGTGAGGATGCCTCTGCTCTTGCAGCAGAAACTTTAATGGGATATTATCCTGAGCTTAAAAAAGTTCATGGCAATAAGCTCAGATCTGTTGTAGATAAATACTCATCTGATGCCAATGACCGTATTTGCCGTATGGTGGAGGAAAGACAATGCCATAACAGCGGTACGACCTTAGCAATGCTGTGCTTCAGGAACGGCTATGCTTATCCCTTTTACATTGGTGACAGCCGGATATACCTGTATGATGGATTTGATCTTTATGCTCTTACAAAAGATCAGACTCTTGCTACAGAAATGCTTCAGCATGGCGTGTATACACCTGAACAGGCTGAAATCAGCTATGACCGTAACAAGCTCATGCACTTCCTTGGTGAGGATAAGGATGGTAACGGACTCAGAGCAACAGCTCAGCCTCCGGTTCCGCTGCGTTCAGGAATGAGATTCCTCATTTGCTCAGATGGATTGTCTGATATGTGCAGCGACCTTACTCTATATGAGGTTATGTCAGATGATGAACAGACTGACTATGCTCAGCGGCTTGTTGACCTTGCACTTGAAGCTGGCGGTTCTGATAATATTACTGTAATAGTGATAGAAATTTTTTAAAAACAAGAAAACAGGAGATAATGTTATGTGGATTTTAAATGCTTTCCGTGGATTCTGTATGGCTCTTGCTGACAGCGTTCCCGGTGTTTCAGGCGGAACAATTGCTTTTCTGCTTGGATTTTATGATAAGTTTATAGGCTCTTTGAACAGGCTTATAAGCGGTACGAAGGATGAACGTAAGGATGCCCTTAGGTTTCTCATAAAACTTGGTATAGGCTGGGTGATCGGGTTCTTAGGTGCAATGCTCGTGCTTTCTGAGATTTTCGAGTCTCATATCTATGTAGTAAGTGCATTGTTCTTCGGACTTACTCTTTTCGCAATTCCGATCGTTATTTATGAAGAACGTAATTCCATGAAGGGTCATCTGGGATGTATACCGTTCATGATAGTCAGTGCAGCACTGGTTGTCGGTATCTCTATACTCAGCAAAACACTCGGAGGTGGAGGCATTGCATTTGAAGGCTTCAATATCGGCATTATGCTCTTTACATTTGTTGCTGGTATGATTGCTATTTCAGCGATGGTTTTACCTGGTATCTCAGGTTCGACCATACTGCTTGCATTCGGCGTATACCTGCCAACTACAAATGCAATTTCTGCTATTCTGAAATTTGAAAGCTTCGAAGCGCTTCCCTACCTGTGCGCTCTTGCTCTGGGCATCATCGCTGGTAGTATCCTTGTCATCAAGGCAGTTGACCGTGCACTTAAATCTTATCGTGCGCAGAGTATGTATGCTATCATCGGACTTATGATCGGCTCCCTCTTTGCGATCTGCAAGGGTCCCACAACTCTGGATACACCGGATGGTTCAGTTCTTGAACCTCTTACATTTTCCAAGGTAGCAGATGAACCGATACTGATCGTGCCTTTTATCTGCGGCGGTGTTGTTCTTGCGGTACTTCAGTTCCTGCGTTATGTTATGGAAAAGAAGGAAAAGCAGGACTCTGCAAAGTAATGTAATATCAACATTAGAAAAACCTCCTGTGTGATTGAAAACACAGGAGGTTTATTATTTTATTCGCTATATCCGTTTGGATGATTCTTATGCCAGTTCCATGCGCTGCTGATGATTTCTTCAAGCTCAGCATGACAGGGCTTCCAGCCGAGAATTGTTTTAGCCTTTTCACTGGACGCTACAAGTCTTGCGGGATCGCCGGCACGTCTTGGAGTTTCAGTTGCAGGAATAGGATGTCCAGTAACCTTACGTGCTGTTTCAATAACCTCAAGTACAGAATATCCGACGCCATTACCCAGATTGAATATATCGCTTTCACCGCCATTCAGAAGATACTCTACAGCAAGAATATGTGCCTGCGCAAGGTCGGTTACGTGGATATAATCTCTGATACAGGTTCCATCAGGAGTATCATAGTCTGTTCCATAAATAGAAATAGTTTCACGTTTTCCGTTCGGCACCTGAAGGATAAGCGGAATAAGATGACTTTCAGGATTATGTGCCTCGCCGATAGTACCGGTAGCATCAGCTCCGCAGGCATTAAAATAACGGAGTGATACATACTTCATATTATGAGCAAGCGATGTCCAGTGGAACATTTTTTCCATTGCAAGCTTAGTTTCACCGTAGGGATTTGTAGGACAGGTTCTGTCACTCTCCAGAATCGGGATATTCTCAGGCTCACCATATGTTGCAGCTGTGGATGAGAAAACGATTTTGCTGATATTATTTGCAATCATTGCATCAAGCAGGATCTTAGTTCCGCAGAGGTTGTTATCATAATACTTCAGTGGGTTTGAAACACTCTCACCTACCAGAGAGTATGCTGCAAAATGAATTACAGCGTCGATTTTCTCAGCTTTAAAAAGATTGTCAAGAAAATCAAAATCATGAAGATCGCCCTCATAGAAACGAGCCTTTTCCGGCACAGCGTCACGATAGCCTGTTACAAGGCTGTCCGCAACTACAACATCATATCCAGCACGGATAAGCTCAAGTGATGTGTGGGAGCCTATATAACCAGCTCCGCCTAATACAAGTATACTCATGTTAAATTTCCTCCTTAGTAATCATTATGCCGCCATAAGGTCTGATGCGAAGCACATTGCAGCTGCCCTCGCCGAAAAGTGAGTCCATCTCAGCTTTATATGTGTCTTTAATACTTAGGGGTACAAATGCCTGGATCGTGCCGGCAAAGCCTCCGCCGTGAACACGCACAGCCCCTTCATTTCCCAGAATACGCTTGCTCATCATTATAGCAAGTGGTATTTCCTGGTTCAGCGGCTTTTTAGTTGAATATAAATTCTGCAGCAGTCTCTCTGATGAATCGCCTGATTCACGTACGAGCTTCAGAAAAGTATCAATGTCGCCATTGTTAAGCGCATCAGCCTCAGCTTCCGCACGCTTATTTTCAGAGATGAAATGTGCTGCACGCATGATTGCTCTGTCGCTGCAGGTCTTTCTAAGTTCAGGTACAGCATTATAAAATTCGTCTTCATCCACGCCACGAAGCACTTGCCTGCCGAAATATGAAGCAACCTGCTTCATCTCATAGGGTATAGCAACATAATCATCTGTAAGGTCAGCATGGCTTCCCTTGGTATCTGTAATACATAAACAGTATCCAGCCGATTCAAAATCATAGCTATGGCGCTTTATCATAGGATTATCTGTATCGTTGAAGTCAATGAAAACAAAGCCGCCTACAGAGCTTACCATCTGATCCATAAGTCCGCTTTTTTTGCCGAAGTACACATTTTCAGCGAACTGACCGATTTTAGCGATTTCTACTGCACCAGCCTTGCCGGAAAGATAGTACTGGTCTATGATAGTTCCGATAAGAACCTCGAATGCAGCAGATGATGATATACCGCTTCCGCTTAATACGTCTGAAGTCGTGTATGCGTCAAATCCGCCGATCTCAGCACCCATTTCTTTGAATCTGTAAGCAATGCCACGAATCATAGCAGCACTTCCTGCTTCACCAGACTGAACATCAAGGTCATAAAGTTCAACTACATCTTCGGGATAACCTGCTGATTTTACCCGAATAACATTATCGTTATGGAATGCAGCCACGGCGATTACATCAAGATTGACAGCAGCAGCAAGTACGCAGCCATGCTGATGGTCTGTATGATTTCCTCCGATCTCAGTTCTTCCGGAAGCAGAGAAAAGCTGAACATCTTCATGCTCCGGATATATATTCCTGAATTCATTTATTGCATCTAAGTACCGTTTTCTTTGCTTACTGATAATGTCATCCGAAGCACCATAGATTTTGCAGAACAGATCATCATAGCTTCCGCTTTCAAGCTGATTTAAAAGTTTGCCTATATTCATTATATACCTCCTGTTCACTGCTCAGTTTTATCTGTGATTATACCTGCTGCCGTTTCAGCGTAAATACTGAGAATTTCAGTGGCATCATCCAGATTTATCATATCGTCAGCTATTATATCAGCTGCTTTGAATACAAGAAGCTCGCCTTCCGGATCATCATCAAGACGAATAAAACTTGTTTCTATTCCCGAAGCTTTCTGAGCATAGTATTCAATAACAAGTACAGCATCACTGAGATCAATATTTCCGTCACCATTCACATCGCCGGCAGCTGTATCCTCTGAGGGTACAGGGTCAACTCTTACAGTTGTCGTAGTAGTTTCAGTAGTTGCAGCTTCGTCAGGCGTTGTAACAGATGATGTGACAGCATCAACTGATTCCTCTGCCTTTTTCTGAGTGAAGTACTCAAATATAACCTCTGCTTCAGCTTTTGCCATTTTCTGAAGATTTGCGTCATTATACAGCCAGACAGTAGCTCTGTAGTTTGTATGGAATGAATGCTCCAGAAGAACGCCCGGCGTCTCTACGTAACGTGCGCCGCAGAGAACGCCATACCATTCGTCGTCCC
>JAZNOB010000150.1:0-15208 GCA_045580565.1 Ruminococcus sp. | reverse complement strand
CATGGCTACGATCCGACTTCGTAAGTTGGTGTGATGATGAAATTCGCCTTGTCAAAAAGATCAGGGATACTTGCAAAGTATCCGCTTTTTTCTCTGCCAGCCATAGGATGCGTTCCAACATAGTAAAGCCCTGCTATGCGGCAGGCGTTTGTAAACTCCAGAACCATCTGACCTTTAAGTCCGCACATATCCATAAGGATAGAGCCTTTTTTGAGGAAAGGAAGAGCCTTTTTCATGCAAGGCTCGGCTACTCTCTGGTGGAGACATATGATACACACATCGTATATACCATCCTCCATTTTACCTGTACCGTCAATAGCACCGTCTGCCAGTGCAGCATTAAGTACTGCTTCATCTGTATCACAGCCATGAACTGTATGATCACATTTTCTTTTCAGAGCCTTGCAGACTGAACCGCCAATAAGACCCATTCCGACTACCAGTATTTTCATTATTGTAATTCTCCCGCCTTTCTTGCAAAAGTGCACGTTATCTTTTATTTTATCACAAATCCAAGCCAAGGTCAAGGTGAAATTTCCAGCCCTTAAAATTAAATGCACACCTGCCGTATATTTATAAAAAAATAAATCAGACTGTCCTTATTGTTCACAAGATGTTATTAAAATCACGCGCCAAATGTGGTATAATATAGGTAAATAGTCAAATGCAAATATAGAAGCTGCTTATGCTGCGTTTTTATATAAGGAGTACTGATACAATAAAATGATTATTGATCTGCTTAATTTCTGCCATCATTCAACCGGAGCCGAGGCGGGAGTACTTTTCCGTCTGCAGGAAAGCGGTATACGTGTACCGTCGTTTTTCTGCCTGACAGAAGACTTCACAGAAGATGAGCTTAACAACTACCTGCAGAACCATTTTCAGCATACCACCCATTTTACCATAAGACTCTCTCTTTCCTATGAGGACGGTGATTCAGGTGAGATCACTAT
The DNA here is from genome assembly GCA_045580565.1 of Ruminococcus sp. GTDB lineage: Bacteria > Bacillota > Clostridia > Oscillospirales > Ruminococcaceae > Ruminococcus_C. The sequence goes on along the minus strand of JAZNOB010000150.1, from coordinate 14,255 downwards.
TCCTGAATACGAACCGCCTCACTATATAAACATACAGAAGTCGATCATCGTACGTTATGCCGAACGTCTATTTGAAGAAGCAAGGTATTATATCGAATCACATTATCCCGGAAGCGTTACTTCTGCACACGTTATAGTGCAGGAAATGCTCCACGCCACAATATTCGGCGGGATGCAGACTGCCTGCCGTGATGGTGCCCTTAATGAGACCATGATAACGATCGGTACAGGTCACAACACCGATTTTATCGAGCGTGGCGTCCCCTTCTCCATATATTGTCACAATGATACCGACAATATTCTCTTTGCATACGAGGCTGAGGGGGCTATGACCGCTCCTAAAGATCTAATTGAAAAGCTTCTGGAAGTTTCAGACATGATGAAAGCCATGTTCTCAAACTACCATCTGTCTGTAAAGTTTATTGCAGATTATGATGAAAAGAAGCTGTACATGATCTCAGTGCAGAAAATCGTTGATATGAGCGATTCTCCTGAAGATGAAATAATACTGGACACTAAAGGTATGTGCAGGTATTATCCGTCTGTCACAAAACCTCTGCACGCTTCTATTGCTATGATGCTTTCAAGAAAGCTCTTCGCCGAAACATTCTCCCGCATCAGCCGTCATGACGACATTCCGCCGGAGTTTATAGAGCAGATAGCATATGTAAACGGACGTCTTTATTCTCATACAAAGCGTCTTGACAAACTCCAGAAGCTCCTCTCATTCCATGAGGATACAGAGGAATTTCTCCGTCCGTCCTTACGCACCTTCCTGAAGCATATCAAGTCCAAAAACGGATTTTCAAGATTGCGCAAGCAGCGTGATATCGCTGTAAAGCTTGTAAAGCTGCTGGAGGATAACCTGAAGAGAAGAAATGAGATATGCGCTAAGCTCAGCTCTCAGTATCAGGAATACTCAGAAGCCGGCTCCGGCTCAGGTCATTCTAACCAGCGTATCCACAATATATTTGACTGCATCATAAACAGCCTGTCCGAATGTATGTGCAGCAACCTGTTCAACACCCTCTATATCAACATGAACAAACGAGCTATGTCCCGCATGAAGCCCGCTGACCGGAAGTATGCCAGATCGGCTGAAATGATAAATCAGGCGGAGATGTTCAGAAAAGAGCTTCGTGTGTATCACAGTAAGTTCATGGAGCTTCTTTGCAGATACGGTCTGCGTACAGGTGAGGCATTCTGCTCAATCGGCGCACTGGAAAAAGCAGAAGATATTTTCATGCTTACATATGACGAAACACTTGCCCTGAAAGACGGTAATCTTAAAAACGCCAGAGAGCTGGTAGTTAAGCGCAGCAAGGATTTTGTATGGTACAAAAGTCTCCCTTCATTCAGCAGACTTGTATTTTATAAAGAAATCCAGAGTGCGCCGGCAGGAACAGTACACTTTCTTGATATCATAAAGGATTCCTGCTATATACGTGGCAGCGGTTTGACTGACGGAGCTGCAAAGCTTCCGGTTATAGTATGCGAGGACAGCTGTATTCCCGAAAACTGCAGTAAAAACTATATCTACGCCGTACCGGAGCTGCCAGAGAGCATCCCATCCGGCAGTATAGGCGGTCTTATTATTGAAGAACCTGCTGTATTTGCAGAGCTTGACCTTGGCTGTCCTGTAATATCAGGAGCTGAGCACATATGTACTCTTGCCGCAGGAGGCCGCACAGCAGAAATCAACGGTTCAACAGGCGATATAACTGTTTTCCGCAGGAAGGATATAAACATATGAAAACACGAACACCCTGAAGCTTTAGGACTTCAGGGTGTATTTTTGTATTCAGTTGAATGCTACCAGCTTCTGTGCTATATCGTAGCCCTCCATCACTATTCTTCTTCCAACATTTCCAGGAAGCATCGTAAGGCCGCTGAGTGTAAAGCAGCGGAGATACCAGTAGATGTTCGGGTCATATGCCTTGACCTCTGCCCAGAGTTTCTCACGCTTGCGGAGTGCTTCAGGTGTGCCTATCTTCAGGAGATATACGCTGGAAATAGTCATCATGATGGACAGGAACCGAAGCTGATAAAGCTCCAGCTTTCGTGACGCCGCACGGCAGGCTCTCATATCCACACACTTCAGTACATACTCGGTGATAAAGATCTGCTGATCTATTCTTCTGATATGTACGTCCTCATTTACAGACTGATCCTCTCTGCCGATAAAGTAATGATACAAGTCGATATCAAGATAGCATATGCGCTTTACCAGATGCAGAGGCTGGCAGGCAAAGATATTGTCAACGTAGAAGGTATGCTCCGGAAGCTCCACGCCTGCCTGTCTGAGGATATCGGTACGGAAATAAAGTGCGTGCATTATAAGATACTGTGACGGATTAAAGAAGCCCATTTCGTTCCATGAGGTAAGCACGCCTGACTGGAACACATTGCCATAGCTCATCTTGTGACTCTTCTCCGGCTCATAGAGGTGATCGTAGATGTAATTGCAGATGATAAGATCAAGAGAAATACCGTGCTTTCTCCAGCAGCGCAAATCTCTCATAAGACGTCTCAGTGCCTTTTCGTCAAGCCAGTCGTCAGAGTCAACCACTTTGAAATACTCACCCTTGGCAAGTCTGAGCCCTGTATTTACGCCTGAGCCATGTCCGCCGTTTTCCTTGTCAACTACTCTTACGATGTCCGGATATTCAGCCTCATATCTGTGAGCAACCGCACTGGTGCCGTCAGATGAACCGTCATTTACAATGATGATCTCGGCATCTCTGCCTGCCTTCAGCAGAGAATCTATACATCTCCTCATATAGCTTTCGGAGTTGTAGCATGGGACTGTAAAGGTTATAAGTTTCATATATATCTTCCTTTCAATCGGTAAAATAACGGGACGCCGTAAGCGCCGTCCTCTGCAAAAACATGAGCTGATCAGCTGATATCCGCAAGCTCCAGATAATCCGCACCATACTCTGCAATAAAGTCTTTTCTGCCCTGAAGGTCATCGCCCAGAAGCAGGTCGAACATCTTAGAAGTTTCCTCTACATCAGCAGGTGTCACCTTAATAAGACGGCGTGTATCCGGATTCATTGTAGTCAGAGCCATCATGTCGGCTTCGTTCTCACCAAGACCCTTTGAACGCTGGATGGTGCATTTCTCATCGCCTATCTTTTCAAGGATGCTTGTCTTTTCCTTTTCGGTGTAAGCAAAATATGTCTTCTTCTTAGTTGTTATCTCAAATAGAGGTGATTCCGCAATATACACATAGCCCATATCAATGAGTGTAGGTGTAAGGCGGTAAAGCATGGTGAGGATAAGAGTACGTATCTGGAAGCCGTCAACGTCGGCATCGGTACAAATGACTATCTTGTTCCAGCGAAGCCCCTCCAGATTAAAGGAGGAAAGCTCCTTATTCGCCTTAGACTTCACCTCAACTCCGCATCCCAGAAGCTTTATTATATCAGTGATAATATCATTCTTGAATATACGCACATAATCTGCCTTCAGGCAGTTGAGTATCTTTCCTCGTACCGGAATAACAGCCTGAAATTCAGCGTCACGTGCCATCTTTACAGAACCCAGAGCTGAATCGCCCTCTACTATATAAAGCTCACGCTTTGACAGATCCTTGCTGCGGCAGTCAACAAACTTTTCAATTCGGTTTGTAAGGTCGATGCTTCCCGCAAGATTCTTCTTCATGTTGAGCCTTGTTTTTTCAGCATTCTCACGGCTGCGCTTGTTTATCATGACCTGCTCAGCGATCTTTACAGCCTCATCGGGATTCTCGATGAAGTAGACCTCTAACTGATGCTTCAGAAATTCCGTCATCGCCTCGTAGATGAACTTATTTGTAATAGCCTTCTTTGTCTGATTCTCATAGGAGGTCTGTGTGGAGAAGCTTGATGATACAAGCACAAGACAGTCATCAACATCCGCAAAGGTGACCTTACCCTCATTCTTCAGGTACTTGTTGTTCTGCTTGAGGTAGCTGTCTATCTGAGAGACAAACGCCTGTTTTACAGCACGCTCCGGAGAACCGCCGTGCTCAAGGAAGCTTGAGTTATGATAGTACTCTGTTTTCTGGATGCGGTTTGAGAAGGTAAGCGCAACTGACAGCTTGACCTTGTAATCCGGCTTGTCCTCACGGTCACGTCCAGTTCTCTCACAGCTCCATGTCTGGAGCGAGGTCAGAGCCGTATCACCTGCAATCTCCTTTACATAGTCGGAAATGCCGTTTTCATAGAGAAAGCGTTCCTCAGTAAAGCTGCCGTTCTCCTGCTCTGACTTATATACAAACAGCAGATTCGGGTTGACAACAGCCTGCCTTTTCAGTACATCCCTGAAATATTCATCAGGCACGTTTATCTCAGTGAATACATCAAGGTCAGGTCTCCATCTGGTGCGTGTTCCTGTGGGATGGCTGCGAACAGCCTTCTTCTGGAGTCCGCCTATATTTTCGCCCTTTTCGAAGTGGAGATTATATTTCTGACCATCACGGTAAATCTCAACATCCATATATTCAGACGCAAACTGTGTGGCACACAGACCCAGACCGTTAAGACCGAGGGAATACTCGTAATTGTCACTGCCTGCGTCATACTTGCCGCCTGCGTAAAGCTCACAGTAAACAAGCTCCCAGTTGTATCTGTCCTCGCTCTTGTTGAAATCAACGGGACAGCCTCTGCCGAAGTCCTCCACCTCTATAGAGCAGTCCGCAAAGCGTGTTACAACTATCTGACTGCCGAAGCCTGAACGTGCCTCGTCTATGGAGTTTGAGATGACCTCAAATATGGAATGAGCACATCCGTCAAGTCCGTCTGAACCGAATATTACGCCCGGACGCTTACGCACCTTGTCAGGGCCTTTCAGCATGGTTATGCTTTCGTTATCATATACTGGTGCTTTTTTTGCCATAATTACATTTACCTCTTGATTTCTATAATAGATGTCCCCTGCTGTTTACCGGGTATTATGCCATGCGGTTATAGTAGAACATATACTGCTGAAGAACTCCGGCACATCCGCAGGAAAGCTCCTCAGGAAAACGTCCGGCGAAATGCTCGGCTTCAATGCGCTTTATATGCACATCCCTCGGAAATGCGTCCTTAAAGCCCAGAGCGAAAAGGCATATACAGTCAGCAACCTTTACACCGACGCCTTTTATCTGCATTAGATAATCCCTCGCCTGCTCATAGTCCATGCCCTTCATTTCGGACTTTACATTTCTTTCATGAAAAAACTCAGCAGCATTTATAATGTACTTGTCACGGAAGCCTGTACCGTATTTTCTGATATTCTCAATACCCATATCAAGGAACTCCTCAGGACTTGGGAAACTGCCCTTTCCTGCGCACAGATTGAAAAGAGTCTTGCGTATTCTCGGTATATTGTTATTTGCGCTTACAATAAAGCTTACTACAGTTTCCCACAGATCCTGCCTGAGTATGCGTATGCCCTCCGATGCTTTTACAGATTCTGTAAGATAATCCGAACCGATAAGACTGCACGCTGTCTCTGCATGAGCCTTGTAGTCAAATTCCATATCGAAATAGTCTTCCCAGATATCTCTGTATTCCTGTTCGCTGCATGACAGCCGAAGCATATTTCCCTGTTCTTTCTGAAGATATAATCTGCTGCCATAGGCTGGAATAATATAGGTATCGTCAGACTCTTTTTCCCATCTGAAGCACTGTCCGCTTTCGTGAATCTTATCCGCTGAAAACCAGCTGCATTCTATATACATATAAATCTCCGTAACGCTCAGATTTTACTCTATCTTTTATAATAGCAGAAACTCGCCCAAATGTCAAGCAAGCCATTTCCCTGTGTATTCTGAATGCACTTATGAAAAGTTAGCTTGACTTATGCAGAAGCATCTGATATTATTATAGTATAATAAACCGAAAGGACGAGTATTATGAGGAAAAGAATATTTGGTCTTATCACAGCGTCAGTCGTTCTTGCTCTCTGCGGATGTACAGGCGGCACCGCCGATATGTCAGTAACATCAGAACCTTCAACTGAAGCTGCATTCATCTCGGAGTTCCCTGCACTGGAGCTTTCAGAAAGCTGGGAACACGACCCCATGTTCGATACATATGTATCAAATACTGTTATCGCAACCGGAAGCAATAAGTATATACGTGAGGTCAGAAATGTTACCTACCGTGCATGGCTTCCTGTAGAGGAATACGGAGAATTTGAATATGCCTTCTATTTCTCCAACACTGAGGACTCCACATGGGAACGAGGTACAAGACAGGGCTATGTACAGAAGCCCGGCGGTGAATATGAGATAATCAGCGCATACATTTACGACGGCGGAACTGGCTTTGAGGATGAGCCGCACAACAAGACTCAGGTAACTTTCGAGGGTGGCAGCACAGCAAAACAAGTATCTTCCGGAGAAACCTTCTGGAGCGATCCTGTAAGCTTCAATGTTCCTGAGGGACATTATCTCCTTTGGGAGTGGACTATCAATGGTACGGATATTCCTGCTATATGTATGTCCGGACTTACACCAACCTATGCTGACAGCGGTCAGGGCTTTGTATATGTAAACGAGCTGCCTCTGCCTGTACTGTTCGGATGTAACAGAGATGTTTCAAACACTGTCATAACAATAGGAGACTCTGTAACTCAGGGCTGTGAAACTACGCAGAACGGCTATGAATTCTGGGCTGCTGAAATATCAAAGGCTCTCGGTACAGATACAAGCCTCTGGAATTTAGGTCTTGGTCATTCCCGTTCAACTGACGCCGTACAAGGCGGAGACTGGCTCCAGCGTGCACGGTACGCCGATACAGTAATAGTTGCATTCGGCACAAATGACATCGCCCTGGGTAAGTACAGCGAGGTCGGCCCTACTTCCTCCGGCAGAATAATGGACGCTCTCCGTTCCATTACAACTATTCTCACAGACTCCGGATGTAATGTTATCCTTATGAGCTCACCGCCATTCAGCTTTACCGGCGATATGGAAAATGTGCGACAGGAGCTGAACGCAGCAATGCCACAGCTTGCTGATGAAAATGAAAATGTATATTTCTTCGACTTTGCCGGAGTACTTGCAGACCCTGATGATCCGTCGGTATCACTTTACGGCGACCATCCTAATGATGAAGGCTGCCAGAAAGCGGCTGATGCTCTTATGGAGCAGTATGGGAATATACTTTCCGGAAGTGAGGAGGGATAACATGAAGGACTGTGAAACCTGCGCATTTTACGCCTATGACGAGGAATGGGATTGCTACGTATGCGAAATGCAGCTCGACGAGGACGAGTACGCAAGATATCTTCAGGGACAATACAAGCAATGCCCCTACTACCGTGACGGTGATGAATACAAGATAGCACGGAAACAATAAACATATACAAAAACGGCACCATTCACATATGGTGCCGTTTTTGCTTTACTGAGGGATATTGGGAGTTTTATCTATAAACCATTAAGGTAAATAGCATTTCTCATGCCTGCGGAGTGATCGGAAGCACATCAATAACAAGTACAAGATACTTCAGCAGTGCATATGCGTCGGAGGAATTAACCTTCCCGTCCTCGCAGCAATCTGCATTAAGCTCCTGATTTTCTGACAGAACAACTATCTTTGCCATAGACTTGTTGAGTATCACAAGGTCGATCATTGAAAGTGTTCCATCCAGATTGATGTCACCGTAAAGACGCTCAAATTCCGCAGTAGTAATAGTAGTCGTAGTGGTTTCTTCTGTTGCAGATGTTGTTGCTGAAGTGGTAGTTGTAGTTGTAGCCTTTGTAGTTGTAGTGGTTGTAGTGGTGGTTGCCTTAGGTGTTGTAGTCGTCGTTGTGGTTGTGGTTGCCTTAGGTGTTGTAGTCGTTGTGGTTGTGGTTGACTTAGATGTTGTAGTCGTCGTTGTGGTTGTTGTGGTTGTTGTGGTCGTGGTAGTTGTTGTGGTTGTTGTGGTGGTAGTAGTTGTTGTTGTAAATGTATTCGCCTTCCAGTCCTGACAGGAGTGCTCTGTAGGCTCCCACTGCTGTACATTTGCTCCGCTTGATGTGCTTGCACTGCCTACCTCTACGAGACAAGCGTCCTTGGAGTTGCGTGTGAGAATCGTATATGTTCCGTCAAGGTTCTTTGCGAACTTGAAAAGCATTGAGCTGTTCTTTGTTGAGTATGCTGCAATGCCTACATTGCCGCCATTAGTGCCATCGTGTGCAATAAGAACATATGAGGGGTCTGCAAAGGAGCGAATATAGTAGTAGTTTCCGCCGCCGGAGAAAGCCTCCAGAGTCCACTGCTGACTTTTATAATGGCCAGCAGACCACTGCTGTACGTTTTCGCCGTCAGCCATGTTTCCGCCGGGAATATCCATAACCATGCCGCTGTTCACGTTTTCAAATTCGTATACAACGCTTGTATCCATAGCACAGCCGAAGTTTGTTACCGGCTCAAGTATCCAGTCCTGACAAGCATGACCGTTGATAGACCACTGCTGAACATTTGCTCCTGAGCCGGTGGCAGCGTCAGCGATCTCAATTCCGGATTTGTCACCGGAAACCTTTGTACGGATCTTGTATGAACCGTCTGCATTCTTTGTGATCTTGAACTGCTGATTATTTCCGCCGTTGTATGTATAGATACATATATTCTGACCGTCTGCTGCCTTGTTGCCTGCAACGTCAAGTACATATGTACCGCCGTCACCTACTGCTGACGCAATGTAATAGTAGCCGTCCCCTGCTTCAAAGAAACGGAAGGTATTCTGCTTACCTGCTTCAGATGCACCCCACTGCTGTGCATTTGTGCTGTTTTCTGCTTTTGCACCGTCGATATCAATGTAAAGACCGCTGTTTACGTTCTTGATCATATAGGATGCACCGTCAACAAGGTCAACAGCAGAACCGCCATCGGTAACGTCAATGCTTACAAGGAAAGGACTGTTATACTTTTTATCTACCCAGCCGGACATATCGCTGTCAGTGATATATTTCAGATCGCCGCTTGTAATGCTGCCTGAATAGCTGTTGCAGAACTTCTTTGTGTTGGCAGCTGTGATCATTGAGTAGCCATAGTTTTCAGTGCTGGGATTCCAGTTGTGTGAATAGCTGAAGGACTTATTCATAGAAGACGCACTGCCGCCTACGCTTGAAGCTGATACAGAACCATCATCACGGAAAGGAGATGAGCTGCTGCCTCCGCCTGCAAATTCAAGTCCGCCTAAGCCTTCAAAGTAGCATCTCTCTGTAAGCATCTTACAGCCGTCGCCTGCAATGATCTGCTGTGATGGCTCTGATATAGAATATGTGTGATAGCTGTTGTAAACATGACCTGTACCATTACCGATCTGAGGGGTACGTCTTGCGCAGTTTTCCCACTTGTTGAACATCAGCGTAGTGCGGTCACGGGTAGCTTCTGTGTTCTGTGTACCGTAGGCAACTGTCCAGTAACGGTTGTTGAAGTGGTTGTAGGACAGTGTGATATAGTCAGGGCTTATACCATTGTAGCAGCCGTCAGACCAGTTTGCAACAGGAGTGTTTATCCAGATAAACTTGCCTACCTCATTATCTCTGTCGTGCGCAAAAGATGCACTGAAATCATTGTGGTCAAACCAGATATTTCTTCCGCAGTAGATATAAACAAGAATCACGCCGCAGCCGTTGCTGTTAAGCTTTGTTGCACGGAAGTGCATATTCTGGATAACGATATTGTTGCTGGGAGCGATGCTTGCGTCACCGTTGAAGTCATCATTTCTCCAGCGTGTGTTGTATACTGTGTTCGCAGCATATGAGCCGATAATAGTCTTATCATCTTCAATTTTCTGGTCAGCCTGATCCCAGTCATTGAACTCGATGTTTGCTGTAACAACGATCGTCAGAGGATCTGTGCGTTTCATGGCTGCGATACATTCAGCAGCAGTATCAACAAACACTGTCTCACCCAGCAGACCGCCGATAGTGCCAGCCTTTTCTCCGCCGGATACCTTTGCATTTGCTGCAAAGCCCTCCTGACCGTTAAGGTTCAGCTTAAACTTCTGATATGTGCCGCCGCTGTAGGTGCTTGTTGTGAAGTAATTGCCGTCGGGCATGAATGTAAGAGCCTGACCAGTGGAATTATTTGTGATCTTATAGTAGAGATAATAGCCCTCGAAGTCCTTCTCAACTCCCTCGATCTTCCAGCGCTGAGCTGCACCGTCTGAGTCAGCGGCAATAGTAACAGCACCGCTGCCGCTGCCTGTAATAACATAGCCTGTTGCAGAGTTTACGATTTCATATACACCTGAGCTTATATAGTTGAGCGACCACTTTTCATTGTCCTCACCGTTTGTCGTCCATGAATTGAGCTGTGAACCAGCTGCAGTACCGGCGATATTCACATTGCGGTCAGTGTTGCTGATACCGATACGGAATTCCTGCACCGGATACGAAGCAGCTGCCTGTGCAGTTTCATTTGATATAACTGCTGCTGCCGGCATAGCCGCAAGCAATGTAACCGCAGCAACCGCACATCTGAAAAGCCTCTTGATATTTACCATTATTATTCCTCCCTGAATACAAAGCCTTATGGCATATACGCCATAATCTCTCACCTGTTGCTATAATAATACCATGAAAACAACTGTATTACAATTGCAAAATCAATCTAATTTATATCAAATAATACTACATTCAGATTCGGTGTTAGATTCAGCTCATTTTTCCTGCATATAACAAATCGTGCTAAAAATTTACATAAGCCGCATTGACAGTACGTAAACAGGTGTAATATAATATAGTTGTTATTTCACCTTGAGGGAGGAGAAATCAATGAAAAAAATACAAAAGCGCATTGCTGTCATAATGAGCAAGCCCTACAAGGGTGTAAACTCACAGCTGCTGGAGGGCATCCTCAAGCAGGCGTATAGCCACGGCTTTAACGTCTGCGTTTTTCTTATGACAGACAGAATAGAGCTTGATGAATTATACAACAGCGAAGCCAATCTGCTGAATGCTATAAACTATGATATGTTTGACGGCGTTATATACCTTCCGGTGTGCTTCGGAACGACTGACTTTCAGGATGTTATTGAAAATCACCTCCGAAAGCACTGCAAGGTGCCTGTAATAGTTGTAGGAAAGAAGGTAAAGGGATTCGAATATGTGTGGAAGGATGATAAGAGAGAATTTTCATTCATCGTTCAGCATATGATCCATGTTCACGGCTGCCGCAGGATCGCCTGTCTTACAGGCCCTAAGAACGCTTTTGTTTCTACAGAGCGTCTTTCCGGCTACCTTGAAGCAATGCACGCTTCGGGTCTTACTGTACATAATGACGATATAATTTACGGTGATTTCTGGGTATATTCCGGCGAAAATTACGGCAGAAAGCTCCTTGAAAATCCTGACGATATACCCGACGCTGTTGTGTGCGCCAACGATGTTATGGCGATACATCTTTGCAAAACACTTATGGCAGGCGGAATCCGTGTTCCTGAGGATATACGCATATCAGGATACGACGGTACATGGGAGGCTCAGTTCAACGAACCAGGTATCAGCACATATATATCTGACTACAAGAAACTGGGCAGTGAATGCGTATGCCGCATGATGAAGCTCATAACCGGCAAGAAAACAGAATCCGTTATAAGACATAATGAAAAATATCTTTCAAATCAGAGCTGCGGATGTATGATCCCTCAGCTTGACAAGAGCACTGCAAATATGTTCGGCAATCTCTATATTGAGGATCTGGAGGAAAGATATCTTGACAATAATTCCCAGAGCTATCTCACAGCGTGTCAGAATCTGGATGAGTTTATAACCGCCATCTTCAGACTTACATATACTTTTTACGATACAACTCATTTTGAAAGTGAAAAATTCGGTCTTTGCCTCTGCGACGACTGGTCAGGCACAAACACCGAAAACGGAGACGTTATCTACCGTACTGAAGGTTATTCAGACAAAATGATAGGAATTGATATAACAAAGCTCCCTGTACCGTTTCCTCAGCGTCAGATAATGCCAAACAGCTTCTGGAACACTGACCGTCCATCTGCCACATTCATCTCTGCTGTTCACTTCAGAGGTATGTGCTACGGCTATGCCCTTTTCCAGCGCAAGGGACTTACAAGCACAGTTACTCCTCAGTTTTCAAAATTCTGTCAGGATATAGGCATTTCACTCAGCTTCATGAATACCTACAGCCGCATGAAAAGTCTTGCTCATATGGCGTATCTTTCTGACCTGAGAGATCCGCTTACAGGTGTGTACAGATTCTCTATGCTGAAACGTCTCTGGCAGCAGTATAACGACAATGCGGAAAAGAATGATACCCTTGTAAGCCTTTCTGGTATAACTATATACAACGCACGTAATATCCATGAAACCTACGGACAGTCTGCTCTTGATGACAAGATAACTGCACTTTCAATCATCCTTCAGAGCTGCTGCAGAAACGGTCAGGCGTGTATACGCTCAGAGGGCAATGAATTTCTGATGTTAGGCACGAAAAAGCCTGATTCAAATTCCATTGAACAGATAAAGAGCGATATTATGACCCAGATCGAAAATCACAACCAGACATCCGGAAAGCAATACAGAGTAATAGTTACATTCGCCGAAGCATCGGCTGCTCCTTATGAATATGATGAGCCTGATACTCTCTATGCAAAGCTTAAAGAACTTATCAAAGACGAAGAATCAAAGGTGCATAACAAATCCGAACGTATGTACTATTCGGCGCTGGCTGCACTCAGAAAGGATATATTTGAGCATCCTGAATATGAATGGTCGCTTCAGATCTGCAGTGAACGTATGGGAATGAGCCTTTCTCATTTCCAGAGACTGTATCACACTGTATTCGGCATCACCTGTGCAATGGATATACAGAAAAGCCGTCTTGACAGAGCCAAGAAGCTTCTTATAGAGACTGACGACAATCTTCAGGAAATCGCAGAAAAGTGCGGATATGAATACGTAAGCTTTATGAGAGCATTCAAGAAGCATTTCGGCATGACCCCTACTGAATACAGGAACAGCACCAACGCATAACAAACGTTAAAGAATAGTTTCTATATAAATCAACCCCACTGAACTGCCGGACCGGTTCGTCCGCAGACTCAGTGGGGTGTTTTTTTATTCAGCAATAAAGCCGCAGCATAGGTCGGCACAAACCTGTACCAAAGGGAAAGCTTGAAAACCAGAACAGACGAGTGTGATTATCCGCCGTTTATCCAGCTGAAAGCGTATGGAAAACGTCAAACTGTACAACCTGCCAAAAAATGCAGATCATTCTTTCCGGATCTATTTCACGCAATTCATAATTACAGAATTGTCTTCGTTACATCTTTAAAGCAGGTATACAACGATTCTGTTACTGTGCCTTGAAGATACAGCGTGCAAAATTGTAGAAATGAGGACGGATGTTCGTACCGTCATGTCCGCCGTCAGGAATGGAATTCCAGATGTGGTCAACGCCGTTTGCAGTGAACATATTGTGATACTGCTCAGGCTGTGTACCTACCACATAGTCATTCACCGCACCACTCACAAGTACAAGCCATGGTTCTCCTTTTGTCTTGTCGAATACAAGCTCACTTTCAGTAAGCTGACCGGGATGCATGGAAGGATCCCAGCCCGGTGTCAATCCCGGTGCAGGTGCGACTGCTCCCACATATCCGAACAGATCGGAGCACATGATGCCGATGAACAGCGATTCACGTCCGCCCATGGAAAATCCGCTGATAGCACGATTTTCTCTTCCCTTTGCGGCGGAGAAATTACTCTCAATGTATGGAATCAGATCAGCGGTCAGATCATAGATGAAATTATCGTAGTTCAGGGAGTTTTCCAGATCCATCGCTGTGCAGTATTCCATTGTCTTACTGGTATATATGTACGGGAACACCACGATCATCTTTTCCGCTTCACCCTTCGCTGTCAGGTTGCCCAGAATCGTCTGCAGACCCATATCGGCACTTGAAAGTGTGGTTTCATTATCCCAATAGCCATGGAGCATATACAGAACGGGATATTCCTCATTCTCGTTATAGCCCGCCGGAAGAAGTACATTCACATTTGTCATACGTTCCCTTGTGGTGGAATAGTAGCTATATGTCTGCACACTGCCATAATCCACACCGCTTGTCACTGTATCTGCACCAGAAGGAAGTGTGCCTGTAATGGAGTTCCTCATATTGTTCATGTACTCTGTTGGTGTAATTTCAGAAGCACTATCCGCTTCAGTCAGAGTGCGTTTCAGAATTGCCAGATCAAAGACATTAACGCTGCCGTCATCGTCCATATCCCCGACAGCAAATTGCTCCTGCGT
>JAZNOB010000149.1:0-5278 GCA_045580565.1 Ruminococcus sp. | reverse complement strand
GCAAAGCGCACCGCCCAAGGCTCCCCTTAGTAAGGGGAGCTGTCAGCGCAGCTGACTGAGGGGATTGTAAAAAGCGCAGTAACGCTGAAATCTCAGCCTACTTTTCTACCCGCAATCCCCGATCTCACGCCTTCGGCGTGCCACCTCCCCTTACTAAGGGGAGGCTTTCGTGGTGTGCCTTCGGCACATATAAACCACAATTTACAGTCTGAAATATAGCTGAAAAAAGACTGCCGTAAAAGCGACAGTCTTTTGTAGGTCTATTTACAGCTCCACGCCATTCTTTGTGAGCAGCTCACGTGCAGAAACAACAGAATCCACGCCGTCCTTGTTCTTTACAGGAGCGAACTCACGCTCTCTCACTACTTCATAAGCAAGGCAGGAGTCCTGCATATGAATCATATCCAGAACAAGAGTTTCGAACTTATATGCGTTAGGCTCATCTGGCTTTACGATATCGCCGACTTCGTTTACGAAAGCAACCTTCTTGTGAGCCATGTGCAGAGGAAGCTTTTTGTCAAGAGTCTCCAGCAGCTTATCTGTGCGGAACAGATAGTTGAGGATAACACCGTAATTGTAGGCAAGTACACCGTCAGGGTTTCTGCGTGTGATCATTTCCTCAGTCATTTCATAATACTCAACGATAGAGGGCTTGCCGTCCTCAAGACAGAGTACGCCGACTCTCTCCTCAGGATCAGCCTTTGCGACTACCTTACCGCTGCAGCTGCATCCGGAATCAATAGTTGCGCCAAGGAATACCGGGTCAGCCATTCTCTGAAGTACATTGTCAACTGCAAATACATTCAGCCACTCAATGCCCTCACGCTGAAGCAGCGGAACAAGACCAGCACGGTGCAGGGAAGAGAACCAGCCGCCGTTGCCGTTAGGAGACATTGCAATAGTATCCTTGTCGGAAAGAAGTATCTTCTTGTCATCGTCGATAGCCGGAGCCATCTCCTGAACGAAGAAATGTACATATTCCTCGCTGTAGCCGAAGAACTTGTTCTCACGGAGGAATTCTCTTGTCTCAGCGTCGTTCGATTCGCTTGTCATGATGAGCATATGAACATATGCACCAGCCTCATCAGTGACATCCATCAGGTTATTGAAAAGGCACTGGAAGATGTAAAGCTCACGGTTCACGCCCATGTTGTACATTCCCTTGGGATGCTCAAAGCCCAGTCTTGAGCCCTGACCGCCGGCAAGAAGCACACAGGCAGCGGTAAAGCTGCGGATAGCGTCAAGTCCGATACTGCGGAACTTATCCTTGTTTTCTTCGATCTCAGCAAGAGTCAGTGCGCCCAGAGGCTCAAAGCTGCCTCTCTTTACATCATGACTGTTCTCAAGCTGGTCGAGTACAGTAAGGTCAAGGGCGGCGATCTGTGAAAGGAGCTTGTCCTGTCTGTCAGCGTCCAGTGAATCAAAGAATCTCAGCAGCTGCTCCTGGCTGTATGGCGCAAGCTTAGCTGCGGCTTCGTTTCTTGTCATTGAAAATCATCCTTTCTTGCATTATAAATAGTATAATAAAAACTGTATCGGGAAGCTCTGAAAATATTATAGCACAAGTTATGTATAAATGCAAGGGGGAAGCATAAATATAAGGCGTAAGGGAAGAAAATTACAGTGCAGAGAGCTATTTACAAAAAGTTTACAAATAAAAGAGCGTATGGGTATTGCAAAGGGAAAGAATGTATGCTATAATATACGAGCGTGATTGCAATAGATATGCGATGAAGCGAAAGGTTGCCGACGGTATGTCGGGTAATTTTCGTGGAGTATGTCCGATTTAAAACCGGGCGGATCAGGATAATGACACAGTTTGTGGTATTCAGTTGAGCAGGGGTGCATTCTGCGCAATTGGTGTGCTGTGTTATATGCTGGCTCGGAAAACAAACAGTTTTTCGGGTCTTTTAAATTATACGGGCACGGAACACCCGGCTGCGTGTAAGTATCCTGTGGGAAGTATCCCAGCCCTCTTAAAATGGCTAAGGAGGCGAAAAGAAATGGCAGTTAACGAAAAGATCAGAATCAAGATCAAGGGCTATGAGCACGCAACCGTAGACGCAGCAGCAGCAAAGATTGTTGAGGCAGCAAAGAGAAGCGGTTCAAGAGTATCAGGTCCTATCCCGCTCCCGACTGATAAGGAAATCATCACTGTACTGAGAGCTACTCACAAGTACAAGGACAGCCGTGAGCAGTTTGAGATCCGTACACACAAGAGACTGGTTGATGTAATCAGACCGACTCAGAAGACTACTGAGGCTCTGCAGAAGCTGGAAATCCCGGCAGGCGTAGACATCGTAATGGAACTCAAGTAAGCTGTTGGAAAGACAGCGCAGCATAAATAATGCTGCCTCTGGTGCGAAAGCACCGGTCATGTTGGCGAAAGCCAACCAATAACCGTAAGGTCAAGTTGATGAAAGGTCAACCAATAACCTATAGGAGGAAAAACAAATGCAGAAAGCAATTATCGGCAAGAAGATCGGCATGACGCAGATTTTCGATGAGTCCGGCAAGGTAATCCCGGTAACTGTTGTTGAAGCAGGTCCCTGTGTTGTTATTCAGAAGAAGACAATCGAGAACGACGGCTACGCAGCAGTACAGCTCGGCTTCGGCGATGTTAAGGCTAAGAATGTAAACAAGCCGATGAAGGGCCACTTCGACAAGGCAGAGGTTGCAGCAAAGAAGACACTGAAGGAATTCAGACTTGAAGGCTGCGACAGCATGAACGTTGGCGATGTAATTAAGGCTGACACATTCGCAGTAGGCGACAGCGTTGATGTTAGCGGCACCAGCAAGGGTAAGGGTTTTGCCGGCGCAATCAAGCGTCACAATCAGCACAGACTGAAGGAAACTCACGGTACAGGTCCTGTACACAGAGAAGCAGGTTCCATGGGTGCTTGTTCATCTCCGTCCCGTATCTATAAGGGCAAGGGTATGCCGGGTCACATGGGTGCTGAAAAGGTAACCGTACAGAATCTGGAAGTTGTTAAGATTGATACAGAGAATAATCTCATTGCTGTAAAGGGCGCAATTCCGGGCGCTAAGGGCAGCATTGTTACAATCGTAAACAGCGTTAAGGCGTAAGAAAGGAGGCAACACTAATGGCAAAGATTTCCGTTTTTGATATGGCAGGTAAGGCTGTTGCTGAAACAGAGCTTGCAGATGCTGTCTTTGGAATTACACCGAACGAAGCTGTTATGCATGCAATGGTTGTAAACTATCTGGCAAATCAGCGTCAGGGCACACAGTCCACACTGACACGTACAGAAGTTCGTGGCGGCGGCAGAAAGCCCTGGAGACAGAAGGGAACAGGTCACGCAAGACAGGGTTCCATCAGAGCTCCTCAGTGGACACACGGTGGTGTAGCACTCGGTCCGAAGCCGAGAGATTATCGTTATGCACTGAACAAGAAGGTAAGAAGACTTGCAATGAAGTCTGCACTTTCCACAAAGGTTCTGGACAATAACATGATCGTGCTCGACACACTGGCAGTTGATGCATACAAGACAAAGACAATCGTTGAGATGCTCAAGGCACTGAACGTAGAAGGCAAGGCACTGATCGTAACAGCTGACGCAGACAGCAAGGTTATCAAGAGTGCTGCAAATATCAAGGGCGTAAAGACAGCTGCTGTCAACACCCTGAATGTATATGACATCCTGAACTATGACAAGTTCATCGTTTCCAAGGATGCTGTTGCAAAAATCGAGGAGGTGTATGCAAAGTGAGAGCACCGCAGGATATCATTCTGACACCGGTAATCACTGAAAAGAGCGTAGACGGCATGGCTGAGAGCAAGTACACCTTTAAGGTTGCTAAGAATGCAAACAAGGTAGAAATCGCTAAGGCTGCTGAAGCTCTGTTCAATGTAGAGGTTGTTAAGGTAAACACCATGAACTGCATGGGACACACAAAGCGTGTAGGCCGTTTCGTTGGTAAGAAGGCTGACTACAAGAAGGCAATCATCACCATCAATCCGGAGCCGACAGAAAAGAAGCGCAAGGGCACCATCGAATTCTTCGACGGTATGTTCTAAGATAGACTGTTAAAAGAACAGTCGGGTATGGGAGTAATGCTCCCGCAAAAGAGCATTTAAGGAGTGAAATAAATGGCAATTAAAACCTATAAGCCGACTACCCCGTCTCGCCGTAACATGACAGTTACAGATTATTCCAAGCTGTCAAAGGTAGAGCCGGAGAAGAGCCTGCTCGAGCCGCTGAAGAAGAATTCCGGCCGAAACAGCTACGGCAGAATCACCGTTCGTCACAGAGGCGGCGGCAATAGAAGAAAGTATCGTGTAATTGACTTCAAGAGAACTAAGGACGGAATGGACGCAAAGGTTCTCACACTGGAGTACGATCCTAACAGAAGCGCATTTATCGCACTGATTCAGTACGAGGATGGCACAAAGAGCTACATTCTGGCAGCAGAAGGCATGAAGGTTGGCGACAAGGTTCGTTCCGGCGAAGACGCTGACATCAAGCCGGGTAACGCACTGCCGATGAGCGCAATTCCGGTTGGTACATTTATCCACGGCATTGAGCTTTATCCTGGCAAGGGCGCACAGCTGGTAAGAAGCGCAGGCAACATGGCACAGCTCATGGGCAAGGAAGAAAAGTATGCACTGGTAAGACTTCCTTCCGGCGAAATGAGAAAGGTGCCGGTAAACTGCAGAGCTTCTATCGGTCAGGTATCCAACATTGACCACGAGAACGTAAGCTATGGTAAGGCTGGCCGTATGCGCCACAAGGGCTGGAGACCTACAGTAAGAGGTTCCGTAATGAACCCCTGTGATCACCCGCACGGTGGTGGTGAAGGTAAGTCACCGATCGGACGTCCAGGTCCTGTAACACCTTGGGGCAAGCCGGCTCTTGGTTATAAGACAAGAAAGAAGCACAATCCTTCCGATAAGTATATCGTAAAGCGCCGTAACGGTAAGTAATGGGAAAGGAGGAACAGATTCATGAGCAGAAGCATAAAGAAGGGACCATACGTGCAGGAGGTCCTGCTGAAGAGAGTAATGGCTATGAATGAAGCCGGAGAAAAGAAAGTGCTCAAGACTTGGAGCCGTTCATCCACCATTTTCCCGGATTTTGTTGGACACACATTCGCAGTACACGATGGTCGTAAGCACGTTCCGGTATATGTAACAGAGGACATGGTTGGCCACAAGCTGGGCGAATTTGCACCCACAAGAACATTCAAGGGCCACGCTGGTTCCAAGACATCTAATAACGGCAAGAAGTAATTACGGAAGGAGGAGTTCAAATGGAAG
>JAZNOB010000148.1:0-7496 GCA_045580565.1 Ruminococcus sp. | reverse complement strand
AGGAAACTAAGTACAAAAATAATGTTGTAGCTATATATGATTTTATAAATGGATTGCCATTTGATAAGTTAGTGTAAAGTTTATACCAATGTAAATATAAAAGGCTGATGCAATCAAACTTGCATCAGCCTTTTTGTAATATCACTTATTCATATACTCCCTCAGAAACTCAAACAGCTTATCCATCTCCTCGTCAGTACCAATGGTGATTCTGAGATACTGGCTGATACGTGGATTGCTGCCGAAATAGCGGACGAATATGTGCTTCTCTTTAAGAGCCTCGAAAAGCTCCTTTGCATCATATTCAGGATGAGTCACAAAGATGAAATTGCTCATTGAATCCTTGAACTTGAAGCCCAGAGCCTTGAACTGCTCTTTTGCACGTTCTCTTGTGGAAACTATCTTTCCAACCATGCTCTGGAAATATTCCTCATCCTTAACAGCCGCAGCACCGGCTTCAATGACCTGACGGTTCATGGTGTAGGAATTGAATGAGTACTTCATATCATTCAGTGCCTTGATAAGCTCCGCATTGCCCATCGCATATCCTATACGCATACCGGCAAGGGCACGGGACTTTGAGAATGTCTGTACTACAATAAGATTATCATACTTATTTATAAGAGACACAGCTGATACACCGCCGAAGTCGATATACGCTTCATCTACCATGACGATAGAATCAGGGTTATTCTTTATGATGGCTTCAATGGCTTCTATGGGCAGAAGTGCACCTGTAGGTGCGTTGGGATTGGGGAAGATAATGCCGCCGTTTTCACGGAAGTAATCCTCCGGCACTATCTCAAAGTCCTCATTAAGCGGCACAAGCTCATATGGGATACGCAGCATCTCAGCCCATACAGGATAGAACGCATAGGTGATGTCAGGGAAAAGCATAGGCTTCTTGGAATTAAAGAATGTGAGGAAGCACATTGCAATCACATCATCTGAGCCAACGCCTGTGAATACCTGACTTTCGTCAAGACCGTATCTTTCTGCGATCGCCTTGTTAAGCTTTCGTGACGCAGGGTCGGGGTAAAGTCTCAGGCTCTGTAGTGAGCAGCTTTCTATTGCAGCTGTCACCGCAGGTGAGGGCGGATAAGGATTTTCGTTAGTGTTCAGCTTTATCATATCGGGAAAATCCGGCTGATCTCCCGGCACATAAGGCTCAACTCGTCTGATATAGTTCATATATTCTGGCATATTATCACGTCTTTCTGTTTTAATTGATCTTTTTCTTTTCCGCAAGAAGCCCGTATTTTACATCCCACAGTTTCCTTGAAAGGTCAACGTAGTAGGTGTGGGGATTCTCAAAACGCTTTACCTCGTCCCAGAGATCGTCTATTTGACTGAGACAGCTCGTTCTTATTTCACCAAGAGACGGCTCCTCATACACAAGCTCACCATTCCTGAAAATTGGTACAAGCAGAGGCCTCACTGTATAATTTGTGAGAGTCTTTGTTTTCCATGTGGCACTCTGGTCGAATATAGTGTGAGGCTGGGTCTCGTCTATTTCTTCATCATAGAGACAAAGCTCGTCTGCAAGAGCTTTTCCGGTTTCGTTGTCATAGAAACGGTATACCTTCTTAAAATGAGGATTTGTGATCTTGATGACATTCTCGCTTATCTTGATCTTCGGCTCAATAGTGCCATCCTCATGCTCTACCGCAACAAGCTTATACACACCGCCGAAAACAGGCGTGCTTTTCGCAGTGATAAGTCTTTCACCAACGCCGAAGATATCAATTTTAGCGTCCTGCTTCAAAAGATCCTTTATGAGATATTCGTCAAGAGAATTTGACGCAACTATCTTACACTCCGTAAGACCTGCTTCATCCAGCATCTTCCTTGCTTTTTTGGAGAGATAGGCAATATCGCCTGAGTCAAGACGTATAGCGCACTTAGTGATTCCTGCCTCCTTGAATGCACGGATAGCATTGGGCACACCGCTTTTCAATGTATCATAGGTGTCTACGAGAAGAGTTGCGTTATTCGGGTAAAGTTCACAGAATGTGCGGAATGCCTCGTATTCGTCATCAAAGGACTGCACCCACGCATGAGCCATAGTTCCTGCTGAGGGTACGCCGTAAAGCTGATCGGTCAGAACGCAGGCAGTTCCATGGCAGCCGCCGATATAGGCAGCTCTTGCGCCGAGAACAGCACCGTCAGCACCCTGAGCACGTCTTGAACCAAGCTCCAGTACTGTTCTTCCCTCAGCCGCCCGTACAATGCGGTTAGCCTTTGTAGCAATAAGGGACTGATGATTTATTGCAAGGAGCAGGTAGGTTTCAATAAGCTGAGCCTGTACAGCAGGCGCACGTACTGTTATAATAGGCTCATTAGGGAATACAGGCGTACCTTCAGGTACTGCCCATATATCGCCGGTAAAGCGGAAATTTCTCAGATATTCAAGGAAATCATCGTCGAAAACATTCTTGCTTCTGAGAAATTCAATATCCTCATCATCAAAATGAAGCTCGCTGAGATACTCGATGACCTGACTGAGACCTGCAGCAATTGCAAAGCCGCCGCCGTCGGGAACGCTTCTGTAGAACAAATCGAAATAGAGTGTTCTGTCACCGGTACCGTTCCGGAAATAGCCGTTTGCCATAGTAAGTTCGTAAAAGTCACAGAGCATGGCGGAATTTTCACGTTTCATATTTATTCCTCCTGTCCGGTGATCTCTATCTGGATGCCCTTCATCACAAGGAGTGCGGCATCGTGCATAGCCTTATCAGCACCGGCAGTACAGCGTGCATCAACTATAACAGGTGTTTCCGGCTGTGCTGTTTTGCATAATACAGCATTGGAGATAACGCATATATTTGAAACAAGGCCGCATAGCTCTAAGCTCTTACAGGGATGCCCTCTCAGGTAGTCGAACAGCTCAGCAGAGCCGAAGGTATTTTTATTGAAGCATACATCGTCAGGCTGACGGAGCTTTTCAATTTCAGGATAAAGGCGGTGACCGTTGGTGCCCTTGATACAATGGGCTATCGGCAGGTGTATTCCCTCCTGAGTATTAAGGTAATTCACATCGTGGGTATCAAAGGTGAAGATGACCTCGTCGCCGCTTTCACGGTATTCAGTTATCTTGTCCGCAATGGCAGAGGACAGAGCCTCAGCCTCCGGAAATCCAAGAGAACCGCTTACGAAATCATTCTGGTAGTCAACAACGATAAGACAGCGTTTCATAACATCGCTCCTTTGTGCTTAAAAGCAGTTTTTATTATTATACTTCATTTTTTGAAAATCTGCAAGGGGTAATGTAAAAAAAGGAGCATCCTTATGGATGCTCCTATAGTATTTACCCGATAACTCCCGTAAAACCGCACACCAGCACAATGATACCGATAACGATTCGGTACCATCCGAAAACAGTAAAATCATGCTTGCGGATAAACTGCATCAGGAAGCGGATAATAATGATCGACACGATGAATGCAGTTATCATTCCAGTGAAAAGCACTGCCAGCTCCATGCCTGTGAAATCAAAGCCGTGCTTTACAAGCTTTAAGAGGCTTGCGCCAGCCATGACCGGTACTGCAAGGAAGAATGTAAATTCAGCCGCAGCAGTTCTCGATACACCCAGAAGCAGTGCGCCGATAATAGTAGCACCGGAACGTGATGTGCCCGGGAAAACTGCTGCAATGAGCTGGAATACACCGATAAGAAGTACGATCTTATAGCTCATCTCTTCAATGCTGTTGATTCGTGGAGTACGCTTCTTGTTCCAGCGTTCGATGAATATAAATGCAATACCCACCACAATAAGCATTATCGCAACAGTTGTGGCATTGTAGAAAAGTGCGGTAAACAGGTCGTCAAAAAGAAGTCCGATAACTGCCGCAGGAACGCAGGCTGCAATTATCTTTCCCCACATACTCAGGATATCCTTGCGGAGATATGAGCCTGCGCCGCTTTGTGAAAGAGGCTTGGGATTGTTCTTGATATTTATAGGGAAAAGCTGCTTCCAGTAGATCACAACTACCGCAAGAATTGCGCCCAGCTGTATCACAACGTCAAACATTTCCTTGAATTCCTCGGACATATCAAGATGGAGAAATTCATCCACCAGAATGAGATGCCCCGTGCTGCTGACCGGCAGCCATTCGGTGATTCCCTCGACGATTCCGAGGATTATCGCTTTGAAAATTTCAAAAAAGTCCATGATATTGTTCCTTTCTCGGAGAATAATATTATATGTATATTCCTGCGCTAAGGCTATTTTACCACAGATTTGACTATACGTCAATTAGTATTCCGGAATTTTGACGGATTTTGTATCTGCTGTGAAAAAAAGGTAATAGCTCTTGACAAAAGCTGAAAAGATGCTATACTTAAATTAGCATTAGTGCAGGCTGTGAGGAAAGGTCTGCGCATTCTGATACGCAGCAGAAGAAAATTTGATGGGAGATGAAATCCTATGAGCAACATCTGGCATGATATTAACCCAAAGCGAATTTCTACAGAAGAATTCATGGCTGTAATTGAGATTCCGAAGAACAGTAAGATCAAGTACGAGCTGAACAAGGATACCGGTATGCTTGAAATGGATCGTATTCTGCATACATCCACACATTATCCGGCAAACTACGGCTTTATTCCCAGAACCTATGCGGATGATGGAGACCCTCTTGACGTTCTCGTTATCTGTTCGCAGACACTGCTGCCGCTGACTCTGGTTCGCTGCTATCCCATTGGCGTAATACGCATGATCGACAACGGACATCATGATGATAAGATCATTGCCATTCCCTGCAACGATCCCACCTATAATTCATATGTAAACATCGACGAGCTGCCGAGACATATATTTGAGGAGATGGTCCATTTCTTCAAGGTGTATAAGGAACTGGAGCATAAATCAACTGCTGTGGACGAAATTCAGGACTCAGCAGCTGCAAAGAGAATTATTGCAAATGACATCGATCAGTATATCGAGAAGTTCTGCAAATAATTTATAGTGATTATCATAGGAGATTGATTGAAGGATTCCGGTGTCGCCGGATGGAAGGAGAAAAATTCATGGTTACATCATCAACAGCAACAGAGATTCTGTTTAACCCTGGTACAAGTGTTGCGCCTCTGGGTCTTATTGCAATGGAGGGCACTGAGGAGCTTGGTAAGAAAATCGACCAGTATCTTATCCAGTGGGCAAAAATGGGAGGCTATGATGTGGATACATTCCTCATCGAATGTGAATGCCCCAGATTTTCTTCCGGCGATGGCAAGGGACTTATCAAGTCTACTATCCGAGGCAAGGATCTGTTTATTCTGATCGATGTAGGAAACTACAGCTGCAAATATAAGATGTTCGGTGCAATGAACTCTATGTCTCCTGATGACCACTATCAGGATCTGAAGAGAATCATTCAGGCTGCCAGCGGTAAGGCGCACAGGATCAATGTTATCATGCCTATCCTTTACGGCGGCAGACAGCACAGAAGAAATTACCGTGAGTCTCTTGACTGCGCTTGTGCGCTTCAGGAGCTGGAAAAGATGGGCGTAAACAACATCATTACATTTGACGCTCACGTCCCGAGAGTTCACAATGCAATTCCGCTGATGGGCTTTGACAATGTTATCCCGTCCTATCAGGTTCTGAAGACTATGTTCCAGGCTTTTCCGGATCTCCAGACTACACCTGAAAAGTTCATGGTAATCAGCCCAGACGAGGGTGCGCTGAACCGTAATATGTTCTATGCGTCTGTACTGGGCGTACCAATGGGTATGTTCTATAAGAGAAGAGATTACTCCGTGATCATCAACGGCAGAAATCCTATCGTTGCTCATGAGTATCTGGGTAATTCCGTTGAGGGTATGGATGTATTTATTGCCGACGATATCATCTCCTCCGGTGATTCCATGCTTGATATTGCAGTTGCTCTCAAGAAGCGCAATGCTAAGAGAGTATTCTGCTATGCTACTTACGGTCTGTTTGTAAACGGCCTTGAGGTATTTGATAAGGCTTATGCTGACGGCTATGTTGACGCTGTATTCGGCACAAATCTCACATATCGTTCCGAAGAACTTCTGAAGAGAGAGTGGTTCCACGAGGTTGACTGTTCAAAGTATATTTCCTACTTTATTTCCGCACTGAACCACGACGCTTCTATCGGAAACATCATCGACCCCAACCAGAAGATCAAGGCTCTGCTTGAAAGCAGAAACAAGTAATCAGAAATGTCTGAAATACTTGACAATTCTGCGGAAATCTGGTATACTATAAGACGGCGCTGAACGGAATGACTGTATGGACTGCCTTTCAGAGAGGATGCGGCTGGTGTGAGCATCCGGCATACATCAGGTGCTACCCGTGAGCCATTTCCGGAAACGGAAACGTAAGATCTGCGTTAAAGGCAATGAGGGAAGTGCACAGCGCATTTCCGAATTTGGGTGGTAACACGAAAGCCTTCGTCCCATTATGGTGGCGAGGGCTTTTTCTGCAATTTTACGGGCTGATAAGTCCATGAAACTATTATTTGAAAAGGAGCATTTAACAATGCAGTGGCAAGGATTAAACGAACTCAGAGAAAAGTATCTTTCATTTTTTGAAAGCAAGAATCACACACGTCTGCCCAGCTTCTCACTGGTACCGCAGGGCGACAAGAGCCTTCTGCTCATCAACTCCGGTATGGCGCCGCTGAAGAAGTATTTTCTTGGACAGGCTGTTCCTCCGAATGTAAGAGTAACTACCTGTCAGAAGTGTATCCGTACACCTGATATTGAGCGTGTAGGTCAGACTGCACGTCACGGCACTTACTTTGAAATGCTGGGCAACTTCTCATTCGGCGATTACTTCAAGAATGAAGCTATCGCATGGGCATGGGAATTTTTCACAGGCGTACTGGAAATTCCGGCGGATAAGCTTTACATCTCCGTATTCAAGGACGGCGAGGATGCAGACTACGAAGCATATGACATCTGGACAAAGACTATCGGCGTTGATCCTGAGCATATGGTATTCTTTGGCAGAGGTGACAACTTCTGGGAACACGGCTCTGGTCCATGCGGCCCGTGCTCTGAGATCTACTTCGACAGAGGTCCGGAAAAGGGATGCGGCAATCCTGACTGTAAGGTCGGCTGCGACTGTGACCGCTATGTAGAGGTATGGAATCTGGTATTCAGCCAGTTCGACAGCGACGGCAACGGTCATTATACCGAAATGGAAAACAAGAACATTGACACAGGTATGGGTCTTGAGCGTCTTGCCTGCGTAATGCAGGGTGTTGACAACCTGTTCGAGGTTGACACTGTTCAGAATATCATGAACCACGTATGCAAGATCGCAAACGTGAAGTATCACACAGACGAAAAGACAGACGTTGCTCTCCGTGTAATCACAGACCACATCAGAAGCACAACATTCATGGTTGGCGATGGTGTTATGCCTTCAAACGAGGGCAGAGGTTATGTTCTGAGAAGACTTCTCCGCCGTGCTGCACGTTTCGGCAGAATTCTGGGCGTTAAGGGAACATTCCTCCACGAGGTAT
>JAZNOB010000147.1:0-1711 GCA_045580565.1 Ruminococcus sp. | reverse complement strand
ACGCCGCCTGCAAGAGCCGCAGCGCATCCGGTCAGAACATCCTGCTTGGGTGTGAAGCCCGGGTCACGAAGATGTATGTGCATATCAAAAAGTCCGGGGATTGCAGTTAGTCCTGTGCAGTCATAGACCTCATCAGCAGTCTTGCCGTCAAGTGAAACTATAACTCCATCCTCAATAAGAATATTCGCACCGAATGTTTTTTCACCATTTACCGCAGTTATATTTTTCAGCAGAATACTTCCCATATTATCACTCCTTAGCTGGATTATTTTCTATAATAATTCTACCATACAACGCCTTTAAAGTCAAGCAGAACACAGCGCATTGCTTAGCTCTGCCAGCTGCTCCATGGTAAGAGCCTCTATGCGTACTGTCTCCGGAACACCCAGATTTCTGAGAGTCTCCGTAAGTTCCCCCTTGCTATAGCCCATAAGACCGGACAGAGAATTTACAAGTGTCTTTCTTCTCTGCTGGAAGCCTGCTCTTACCATACGGAAGAAATGCCTGCTGTCCTTTATTTGCTCACGCCAATGTCCGCCTGTTGTTATCTGGATTACCGCTGAGTCAACATTAGGCGCAGGCATAAAGCTTCCACGAGATACAGAAAAAAGCTTCTTAGCAGTTCCGTAATAATTAACTGCCACAGTGATTGCTCCTGCTGCACGAGAGCCTACCTCCGCTTCAAGCTTATCAGCAACCTCTTTCTGAACCATAACAGTTATGGTGTCAATATCTGCTCCGCTTTCAAGGAGATACATAAGTATAGGCGTTGTGATATAGTATGGCAGATTTGCGCACACTGCAACCCTCAGCCCTATAAATTCTCTCTCGATAAGCTCTTTTATATTGCATTCAAGAATGTCGCTGTGTATAATGTGCAGGTTTTCATGTTCTCCTACCGTTTCCTCAAGTATAGGCAGAAGTCTTCCGTCAACCTCCACAGCGCATACCTTATCAGCACGCTTGGCAAGCTCATGGGTAAGTACACCAACTCCTGTGCCTATTTCAAGCACACCGTAACCGGACGATGCATTGCCCATTTCAGCTATTTTAGGGCACACAGATGGATTTATAAGAAAATTCTGTCCCAGCTTCTTTGAAAAGTGAAAGCCGTGTCTTTCCATTATCTCACGTACCACGGATATATTTGTAAGATTTTCCATATAGTTCTCCTTATATATTACTGAAATCAGCCCTGATAGTTTTTCCGAGAACTGTAGAATAGATAAGGCATTCCTTTACTTCTGCACCTGTTATCTGACGAAGCGCAAGGCTGTATATATAAAGCTGCAATTTGTATCTTTCCAGAAGCTCTTCTTCTGTACGGATGTTATCTGTTTTATAGTCTGCAAGAACAAATCCGTCCTCTTCTCTGAACGCAATATCTATGATACCCTTCATCATGCTTCCTGAGCCACGGCTTGCAAGGACAGGCTTCAACGCCTCATCCTCAATATTTTCCGGTATTTCAAGGTCGCTTATACGCACCAGAAATTTTTTCTCACGAAGAACAAGAGGCGATTTTTTTATACGTTCATAGAGACTGCTTGTGAAGAAAGGTTCTATTTCCTCACGGCGTACTGTACGAAGCTGTTCCTCTGTAATAAATCCACGTTCATACAGATGTACAAGCTCCCTCATAGGATCACGCTCTGCACGGGAAAATCTGGCATACTGGAAGAATGCGTGAACTGCTGTACCAAGTCGGAGG
>JAZNOB010000146.1:0-4105 GCA_045580565.1 Ruminococcus sp. | reverse complement strand
AGGGATTGGAAATACACGCTAAATCGCAGTTTTTCTGCGCTTGCAATCCCTCCACCACGGCTTCGCCGTGGTCAGCTCTGCACGCCCTTCGGGTGCCCCTCCCTTTCACAAGGGAGGCTAAATAGGTTTTTCGACAGACTGTCCCACAGAGCCGACACTCTGTGGGATTTTTCTTTTCTCTTTTAAAAATTAAACCTTGCAATCCCATAAGAATTATGATATACTAATAGGGTATATACTTATCTTATCAGGAGGAATATTTAATGGCAAAAAATAATAATAAGAAGGTTGCGGCTATCACTTCCATGGAAGATGATTTCGCACAGTGGTATACAGACATCGTAAAAAAAGCTGAGCTTATCGAGTATACAAGTGTAAAGGGCTGCATGGTGATCCGTCCCTACGGCTACGCTATCTGGGAGCACATCCAGCGCATTCTGGATGGTATGTTCAAGGCGACTGGTCACGAGAACGTGTGTATGCCTATGTTCATTCCGGAAAGCCTGCTCCAGAAGGAGAAGGATCACGTTGAGGGCTTTGCTCCTGAGGTTGCATGGGTAACTCACGGCGGCTCTGAAAAGCTGGAGGACAGACTCTGCGTTCGTCCTACATCTGAGACTCTTTTCTGCGAGCACTATGCAAATATCATTCACAGCTACCGTGACCTGCCGAAGCTCTATAACCAGTGGGTAAGCGTTGTAAGATGGGAAAAGACTACACGTCCCTTCCTGCGTTCACGTGAGTTCCTGTGGCAGGAGGGCCATACCATCCATGCTACTGCTGAGGAGGCTATCGAGGAGACAGAGCGTATGCTGAATGTATACACCGAGTTCTGCCAGAATTATCTTGCTATGCCTGTTGTTCAGGGCAAGAAGACCGACAGTGACAAGTTCGCTGGCGCAGAGGCTACCTACGCTATCGAGGCTCTCATGCACGACGGCAAGGCACTTCAGGCTGGTACATCCCACTACTTCGGTGACGGCTTTGCTAAGGCATTCGACATCCAGTATGCAGGCAAGGACAATACTCTCCAGTATCCCCACCAGACAAGCTGGGGCGTTACAACTCGTCTTATCGGCGCTATGATCATGACTCACGGCGATGACAACGGTCTTGTTCTGCCGCCGGCTGTAGCTCCCGTTCAGGCAGTTATCGTTCCTGTTGCTCAGCATAAGGAGGGCGTACTTGAAAAGGCAGGCGAGCTTTACGAGGCTCTGAAGGCTGCCGGCATCCGAGTGAAGCTGGATGATTCCGACAATTCACCGGGCTGGAAGTATGCTGAATATGAAATGAAGGGCGTACCGGTACGTATTGAGATCGGCCCTAAGGATATCGAGAACGGTCAGTGCGTTATCGCTACACGTCACAACGGCGAAAAGACATTTGTTTCCCTCGACAATATCGCAGAAACTGTACAGACTAAGCTTACAGAGGTACGTGACGGTATGTATGAAAAGGCTCTCGCAAACCGTGAGGCTCACACATATTCCTGCGCTACAATGGATGAGATCACAAAGGCTCTGGAAGAAAAGGGCGACGGCTTCATAAAGGCTATGTGGTGCGGCGAGGAAGCCTGCGAGGACGAGGTAAAGGCTAAGACAGGCGTTGGCTCACGCTGCATTCCCCTTATGCAGGAAAGAATCGCAGGTACCTGCGTATGCTGCGGCAAGCCGGCTCAGTCTATGGTTTACTGGGGCAAGGCGTATTAAAAGCGAATACAGCAAGATCAGTTTTGCTGCATTCTGAATGAATACTGAAGAACGAATAATAAAGCCTCCCTTGTTAAAGGGAAGGGGACCACAGCTTGCTGTGGTGGAGGGATTGCAGATAGAATGTCGGAACTGAAATCTACATGAGCTTTAGTCTTACTCTTCGAAAACCAATCCCTCAGTCAGCTTCGCTGACAGCTCCCTTTCTCAAAGGGAGCCTTCAGATGATGTATATTTATTTCAAAGGAGGTCTACTACCATGAACAAGGCATCTGTTATCAACTGGAAGGGTATGCCCGTGGCTGAGCTGAAGGCCGGCGGCTATACTGCTATGATCGCAAACGAGATAGGCTCAAATGTCATCCGTCTGCACGACGATGTAAACGGCATCGAGTTCTTCCGCTATACCGAGGATGTTACACCTGAGATAATAAGCGGCAGCACTGAGGTATGGGGTCTGCCTACACTCTATCTGCCTAACCGTATGGCTGACGGTGTGCTCCGTACATCCGACGCTGTATATCAGCTTCCCGTAAACGAGAAAGCACCCTTCAATAACCATCTCCACTTCATTCTCCAGAAGAGAAACCACCGCATTACTGAGCTTTGCGCTGACGATACAAAGGCATGGGCAAAGACTGAATACATATTCGACGAAAAGGACGAGTTCTTCCAGTATCTGCCCATAAAGTTCAAGGCTGAGTTCTGCTTCACACTGTCCGATAAGGGTCTTGACTATAAGGTTACATTCACTAACCTTTCTGATGTTATGATGCCCATGTCACTGGCTACACATACCACTATCAACAGCCCCTTCGCTGACGGCGGCAAGCAGGAGGATATCACCATCCAGATGCCTATCGGCGAGAAGTGGATACTCAATGAACGCTGCCTGCCTACAGGTGAAGTGCGTCCGCTGGATGATTACGATATGGAGTACAAGAACGGCACAAAGTGTCCCGTACTCACAAACATCTCCAACGATATGTACACTGCTCTCACACAGCAGCTTAATGGTGAGGACTTCTACGGCGTTATCATGATGGACAAGGTGCTTGGAAAGGGTATTGCATACGAGGTTTCCAAGGAGTACAACTTCTGGATCATGTGGAATGACAGAGGATTCAACGGCTACTTCTGTCCGGAGCCTATGACTGCAATGATCGACGCTCCCAATCTTGATATGCCAAGAGAACAGACCGGCTACTGCGAGCTTGCGCCCGGCGAAAGCTACACTGCTTCTCAGAGATTCTGGTCATTGATATAAGTGAATCTATATAAAAAGCGTTCAGCTCACATGGGCTGAACGCTTCATATTTCTATAGACCGAAGCTTATCTGAAGCGCATTATTTATCTGCGTCATGGATGTATCATCAAGCGACCCCATCTTATCTTTAAGACGGCGCTTATCTATCGTCCGTATCTGTTCGAGCAGCACGATGCTGTCCTTAGTCAGTCCGCAGGAATCTGCGCTCACTGGTATATGCGTCGGAAGCTTTGCTTTATCCTTCTGACTGGTTATGGCTGCCGCTATCACCGTAGGACTGTGCCTGTTACCGATATCGTTCTGTACTATAAGTACCGGCCTTACGCCGCCCTGCTCAGAGCCGACGACCGGGCTCAGATCTGCATAATATATTTCTCCTCGTCTGACCATCATATATATCCACTCCAGTTCATGAGATTTGGTTCTGTCTCGATTATGCCCTGTTATTATTATTTTATGCACCAGCACGTTCAAGGTGCAGAGAGGATTTTTTATGACCTTTTCTATTATAAAATTAGAGGAAACCGATTCCACCAATACGCAGCTGATGGCTATGGCAAAGGCTGGTGCGCCTCACGGCACAGTTGTCATGGCAAAGCACCAGACCGCCGGCAAAGGCAGACTCGGAAGAACCTTTGTCTCTCCGGAGGGTTCAGGTTTGTACTGCTCTGTTCTTATCCGCCAAGGCTTCAGCATGGAACATATCGGACTTATTACGCCTTGTGCGGCTGTTGCGGCGGCAAAGGCTCTGGAGCGTATAGCCGGACTGGATGCCGGTATAAAATGGGTGAATGATATAATTGTCAGCGGCAGGAAGATCTGCGGCATTCTCACAGAAGCGTCGCTTCCGGATTTTATTGTTATCGGCATAGGGATAAATCTGCGGTCGGTAAAAAGCACATTTCCGGATGAGCTTCTTGACATTGCAACATCCATCGAGGACGAAACAGGCAGGATAATCACAGCTCCACAAATGGCAGATGCTCTTTTAACAGAGCTGTCCGGAATTGTTGAAAATCTGCATAACAGCGATTTTCTTGAGGAATACAGAAAGCGTTCCTGTATCATAGGCAGAGAGGTGAATGTTATGACTGGAAATGAGACCTATCCTGCGCTTGTTACAGGTAT
>JAZNOB010000145.1:0-1527 GCA_045580565.1 Ruminococcus sp. | reverse complement strand
TTCGGCTTTGTCCGTCCGGAGCTTGACCCTGATAATGACGTTTTTATACCCGGCAAATATCTGCTGGGTGCAATGGTAGGGGACAAGGTTCTCTACCACCTGATACCCTCACGAAGCGGCAAGCCTGAGGGCGAGGTTATTGATATAATCGAAGAAGCCGACAGCCGTATCACCGGCAAGATCGTTGAGGATGAGGACGGCATTCTGTGCCTGCTGCCGGATACTATGGCGAGAACTCCCATACGTATAAACCGCCGTCAGAGCGTTGAATACAGACTTGGTGACAAGGTTCTTGCGGAGATAGCTATACGAGGAAAACGTCACGCTGAGCATATGGCGAATGTTGTATTCAGCTTCGGTACTGCGGAAAGAGCGTCCGCCTGCGCAAAGGCTATGATATCCCTTCACGGTGTGACAGAGGAATTTTCCTTTGAAGCTCTCACGGAAGCAGCAGCAGTTTCCGAGGGAGGAATCCATCCGAAGGAGATCGCAAAGAGACTTGACCTCCGCAGTGCTGCCATATTCACCATCGACAGCGCATATACAAAGGATATCGACGACGCTGTTTCAATCGAGCGTCTGGGAAAGGGCTACCGTCTGGGGGTTCATATTGCCGATGTTTCCCACTATGTAAGACCAAAATCTGCCCTTGATATGGATGCAATAAGCCGAGGTACAAGCGTTTACTATGCGGATCAGGTTATCCCTATGCTTCCAAAGGAGCTTTCAAACGGTATCTGTTCCCTTAATCCTCAGGAGGACAGACTTGCATTTTCCTCAATCATGGAGCTTGACCAGTATGGCGAGATAGTAAAATATGACTTTAAGAAAACAGTTATTCGTTCCAAGGTGAAGGGCGTTTACAAGGAGGTAAACCAGATACTTGCAGGTGAGGCTGATGATTTCCTGAAAATTAAGTATGCTGAGGTTATTGATATGATACCCCTCATGAACGAGCTTTGCGATGTAAGGATACGTGAGCGAGAAAGGAGAGGTGCACCGGAGATCGAGACTGTTGAAAGCGCAATTATCCTGAATGATGAGGGTATCTGTGTGGACGTTCAGCCCAGAACCAGAGGTAAGAGCGAGTGCATTATTGAGGAGATGATGCTCCTTGCAAATGAGGCGGCGGCAAAATTTGCAGCGGATAAGGGACTGCCCTTTGTGTACCGTACTCACGACAAGCCTACTATGGAAAAGATAGAAAATCTGGAACAGGTTCTGCTGAGACTTGGCGTAGAGATTCCGGATTTCTCCGATGTAAAGCCTGTGCATCTGGCGCAGATATTAAAGAATGCCAAGGGTACACCTGCGTATCCGGTAATCAATGTAATGGTGCTCCGTTCAATGGCGAAGGCTTCCTATGACACTCAGCCCATCGGACATTTCGGACTTGCACTCAGTGACTACGCACATTTCACATCGCCTATCAGACGTTACCCCGACCTTGCCATTCACCGTATCATGAGCTATTTCCTTGAAACAGGCAGCAGCGAAAAGGTACAGCGTAAGTACAAGGCGTTTGCA
>JAZNOB010000144.1:0-5747 GCA_045580565.1 Ruminococcus sp. | reverse complement strand
ACGTTCCACCTTTTTTTGCAATACTTCGGGCCATTAGCTCAGTTGGTCAGAGCTCCCGGCTCATAACCGGTCGGTCCTGGGTTCGAGTCCCCGATGGCCCACCACTTATTTTGCAAAAAGCACCCAGTTTGGGTGCTTTTTGACTTAATCCAAGTGAACCCATTGACATATGCTAAATAGAAAAGGAGAAGAAAATTATGAAGATGAATTTCAAGAAGCTCACAGCAGCACTTGCTGCACTTTCAGTTGCTGTATGTATGACAGGCTGCGGCGGTGAGAAGGACAGTGCTAAGGAAGCTGAGAACTCAACAGTTGACAGTAAGCTGGTAGGCGAGTGGTTCTACGAGGAAGCTGGCATAAATATGATGTTTTCCGAGGATAACACTGTAGCTGCTACAATGGATTACACTGGCATAATGTATTTTGACGCTGACAAGAACCTTGTTATCGGAGGAACTGCTGTTCCAGCTGATTATGACGGCAGCAAGCTTTCAGTAACAGTTGACGGTACTGATATGTTCGTGCTGGAGAGAAAGGGCGAGGCTGACGCTGATTCTCTGGACGGAACATATTATCTTACAGGCGGCGAGCTGTATACCGAGATGGCTGAGGTTTACGACGGCACAGTAACCGGTGAGACAATGCAGATGGTCGTTGACGGTGAAAACCTGAAGATCGTTATGGAGTTTGCAAGCTACGAGGCTGACGGCTCAAAGATCGTATTTTCTGACACCAAGGCAAATATGCTTGGCATCGAGGATACAGCGGATTACACCTGTGATTATGTGATCGACGGAACTACTGTAACCTTTACAGTTGAGAGTGATGGCTCAACAATGGTTATGGAGAAGGTCGGCTGATAATACTGCATATATGCTGCATGGCTTCCGGCTGTGCAGCATTATTATTTTAACATAATTCAACACCTGTCTATAAAACATCCTTTCGGAAAAAAGTGTTGACTTTGGAAGAAAGGGGATGTATAATAAAGATGAAAGGCGGTGCTTGAATGACAGTAAAGGACAGACGTACAAGACGAACCAGAGCCAATCTGGAGGATGGGTTGCTTGCCCTTATGGAGCAGAAAAGTATAAATAATATAACAGTGCGTGAGCTTACGGAATGTGTTGATGTAAACCGATCGACATTTTATCTTCACTACACGGATATTTATGATATGGTAAGCAAGATAGAGGATGAAATGATCAACAGCTTTTATGAAGCCCTTGATCTGGACAAGTCGGAACGCTCAACTGAGGAGGATGTCTATCATTTCATGGAGAATGCTATAGTCAAGCTTCAGGAAAACCGCCGCAAGCTTCTTATACTCTGCGGAGAGAACGGAGACCATACATTTATAGAGAGACTTGCAGAGCTGACGTATCGACAGGCGCACGTCTGGTTCAAGTCTATTCTCGGTGAAAGTTCAGACGTAAATCAGGTGGAGCTTGCTGTATCCTTTTTCTGTTCAGGCTGTGTAGCACTGCTGGACAAATGGCTAAGGAGTGAGAATCCCATTAACCCGAAGACAGTGCTGAAGCTCATGTTCCAGCTGGTGCTTGAGGGAGCAAATGGTTTTGTAAAATAGCGTGATGCAAATGGTATATATTTCTATAAAATGAAATACCCGAATAGTTTGAATGACTAAAAAGAGAATGCTTTTACAGCTTCTGAAAGACTAATAATGAAATGCGGAGGCGTACCCGGTGCGGGTACGCCATCATTTTTACCAAAAGAAGCAGACCAAATTTGTGTAAACGGTGCAATTTCCTAATTTTTTGAAAAAATATTTGAAATATCTATTGCAATTTGAGCGTGCATTTGGTATAATAGATGTATCTTTAGATTTGTTGTGTCATAAGCCTTGAAAGAACGTATGATTCAAGGTAGATTTCAGCCGTCTCACAGGCAGCGGCGGCAGAAAGATGCGGCAGATCAAAGCGGCTTTAGCATATTGCGCCGGTCTGAGCGCATATAAATGTATCATACCGGTGCGTTATGAAAACAATGCGCAAAAAACGGTAAAGGAAAGGAAGAATTTGAAATGAAGTTAAAGAAAGTCTTATCTCTTTTGACTGCATGCTGCACTGCTGTTACAACAATGTCTGCCGGACTGTGCCTGAGTTCGTCAGCTGCTGCTAATCCTACATTTGCAGTTGAAAATGTAACTGCTGCTGCTGGTGATACTGTTGAGCTTAATGTAACAATTGACAGTATCAGCGGTGACATGATGGAGAAGGTAAACGGCGGTACTCTTGATATCGCAAAGTACCAGAGTCAGGATGCAAGTCTTGTTGCGTCCGCAGCTGCTGAACCTGGTGCTGCATTCAGCGGCGCTATTGGCGGCGGAGACAACATTGATACAGCTAACTACACATGGCTGTTCGTATCTGATGACGGCTTTACATCAACAACTGCTGACGAAACTATCATCACATGGGAGCTGACTCTGTCCGATTCTGCAAATATTATCGCACTTGCAGAAAAGAATGATATCGAAGCTGTTACAGTGGACGAGACAACAGTAAGCTATACATTCCCCATCACACTTTCAGAAACATATGCTGCAAGTGATGTTGACGTAGAATTTGATGTGCTGGTTACAGCAGGTTCTATCACAATAACAGTTCCCGCAGAAGCTCTCGATACAACAACTTCTGCAACAACCACTGCAACAACCACTGCATCTACAACTGCTTCATCTACAACAGCAGGTACAACAACATCATTTGTACCGGGCAACGAGATGACCTTCAGAATGGCAGGCTACGATTACATGACACTTGATGAATTCACCGTTGCTCCTCTGAAGATTAGCGATGAATACAGAAATCGTGAAAGAGTATACCTTGCTCTTGAGGTTTACAACAGTGTTGATGAGCCTATTCTCACAGCAAGAACAAAGTACAAGCTCAGTGAAGCTCTTGCAAAGGTTGTAACTCCTGACCTTGGTTCGAACGGTACTGACGAGTTTCTGGCTGCTGATGACCTGGCGTTTGATGACGAATGGTCAGTATGGAAGGGCAACGCTGATGAATGCGTAGTTGTTGCTGACTCTGACGAAGAAGCTCCGGCAGCTTTCGAGGATGGCCCTGTATTTGGTGCTATATACTTCATTGCCGATGCTGCTACAGTAAAGTCTGTTGCTGAGGAATACGGTATTCCTGCAATGACAAGAACTCTTGATGACGGCACAACTCAGACATACTACCAGTTCCCCATTTATCTTGATGATGAGTATGCAGATTGGGAATGGACTCTTTCTGATGAAACAAATGTCATCGAAACTAACGGTGCAGTTTATGCTGACGGCGTTGTAAATATCGCTATTGAGGAAGAAGCTGTAACATCAACAACAACTACTACCACAACAACAACTACTACAACCACTACAACAACTACAGTTTCCACACTGCCTCTGCCGGATGGTCTGTACGTTGAAATGGGCGGTCAGAATCAGGATGGCGGTCTTTATATCGAGCCGGATTCTATCGGTCTGATCGGTCTTATCGCAAACAACGCAGAAACTCCTCTGCTGACTATGAGAGGTAAATTCAAGCTGAGCGACGCTCTGGCTGAGATCATTGAGCCTGACATGGACGGCGAGTGGATCTACACTGAAGACTTCCAGTTCGGCTCTGATATCTGGGCTGTTACTGATGAATATGTATTTGCTGCAAATACACAGAATCCCAGTGAAAACGTATTTGAAAACGACAAGCTTATCTTCGGTTCATGGTTCAATGTAGCTGACAAGGCTACTGTTGATTCAGTCGCTGCAAAGTACAGCATTACAAAGCAGCAGGCTGAGGACGGCACATGGTACTATGCTTTCCCGATCCATCTGGATACATCATTTGAAGAGTGGGAATGGCTTGGTACTGACGAAGAGAATATTTATCCTGCAGGTCTCGAACTGATCGAAACAAGCTATATCTACATTGCAGCTGAGGCCGATTATGATGCTGACAAGATCACTCTCGAAATGGGCGGTCGTGACAACAGCAATTCAACTGAATACATCGCTCCCGGTTCAAGCGGCAATGATGCAGCACTGTTCGGTCTGATCGCAAACGGCGCAACAGAACCGCTGCTGACAGTAAGAGGTAAGTATATCCTCAGCGACGCTCTGGCAATGGTTGCTACACCTCAGTGCGACGGTGAAGGCGAAAACGCATGGATCTACACTGAAGACTTCCAGTTCGGCGCTGATGTATGGAGCATCGCTCCTGAGCACAGCATCTTCGCTGCAAACAGCAAGGATGTAAGCGCAAACATATTCAAGGACGGCGAGCTTATCTTCGGTGCATGGTATGATATCGCTGACGCTTCTGTAGTAGCTGCTGCTGCTGCAATGTACGGCATTGAAAAGGTTAAGGCTGACGACGGCACATGGTACTATCCTTTCCCGATCTATCTGGATGATGGCTATGCAGATTGGGAGTGGCTGAATAAGTCTGAGCTGAACGCATTTGACTTTGACGGCGTTGAGCTGACAAAGACATCCTACATCAAGATCCTCGCTGACGCTGATGTTGAGTACGATGACGTAGTACAGCTGGTTATCTCTGAAAATTTCTATGACGAAACTACATGGACACAGGGCGCTACAATTCCGGTATCTGTAAGTGTTTACAATGACTTCGTAGGCTCTGAGGGTGTACGTGGCAACCTGCTGATGGATACAGCATTTGCTGATGATTTTGCAACATACTCCGATTATGAGGAAGGCGAGGCTTATGCTTGGCTGTCCGGCATGATGGTTAACGAAGAAGCTCTGTCATTTGCTGCTGCTATCGGTGATAACAGCGTTACTAAGGCAACAGACGGCTCAAAGATCGTAATTTACAACTACACAGCAAACCTGTCCTATGAAGACGCTGTTGCTCTCGCAAAGACTAATAATATTCCGATCGTTACTGTTGACGGCGTTGATTACTACAAATTCGATGTAACTGCTGAGCATACAACACGTACTCCGTGGGAGTTCCTTGATTCCGACGGCAACAATATGTTCGATTATGATGCAGCTGCTGTAACTGACGGTGCTATCTATCTGGCAGTTCCGGAGGAAACAACAACTACAACAACCACAACAACTACAACAACCGATACTAACCCGACAGATACTTCCACAACAACAACTTCTACATCTTCTAACGGCAACGTTCAGGCTGTTGAGAGCAAGATCGTAGCAGTTGCTAAGGAGCCGAACTTCTTCTTCTCAGTAGATGACAGAGAGTTCGATGCAGCTGATCTGTTCGAGTCCATCATGCTCGTTGAGACATACAGCGATGGTTCAACTAAGGAAATCGACATCATTGGCGAAGTTGACTTCGGTGGCCTGACACCTATGGCTAAGTTCGAAGATGCTTCTGACAGCATTGCTGATGGTTCTTATGAAGGCGTATACGCTGGTTATGTAAGCCCGCAGTATAAGGGTGAAGCTATCGACGCTAAGTCTCTGGTTTACATCGGTGTTAAGGGCGACGCTACACTCGACGGTATGGTTGGTCTGGACGACGCATCCGCAGTTCTGACATACTATGCTTATGTTGGTGCAAGCCTTACACCTTCACTGACAGGTACGACAGGTGACTATGAGACACTTGCTTACTTCCTGGGTGATGTTGATACAGAGTCTACAGCAGGCGTAAATACAGACGCAGCTATGCTTAGTCTGGACGACGCTTCCTACATCCTGGCATACTATGCTCAGAATGGTGCTTCTCTGAATCCTCAGTGGG
>JAZNOB010000143.1:0-19528 GCA_045580565.1 Ruminococcus sp. | reverse complement strand
GGGGCATGAACAAGCTCTCAATACCAAGTCCGTACTACTTAAGCAGAGCCGCCGCCAGTAGGAACTATCATCCGGCAGACCTTTACTTTATTCTTTGCAAAGGCTGCACACCTGTCAGATATACTTTTTCTCTGACATGTAAGCCGTGATGTGAGATAATAGTTCTTGCTGCAAGCTGTGCCGCTTTACGATGTTTGCAATTCAGCGATATTTCATCAAGATAACGTGCACCAGCGTAGCTATGGTCTATACTTCCTCTGGCAGCACCTGATTCTCCTTTAATGTAGCTATTAAATTCAATTGTAAGCTTGCCCGCATCATGCAGCAGACCTTGTATTCTGCCTATGTTACCACATTCAAACGAAGACGCATAACATTCGCATAATTCCGCCGTGTTAAGAGAATGTTCACTAACCGTCTGTATACATCCATTTTTTATATGGGCAATAAATTCCATATCACCACCCCTTTGTATGGAAATTATATAATATTTTACCGCAATCATATGTTTTATCAATAGTTATAACTGTTATTTTCGGAACGCAACAAATAAGATACATGATACAGACTAATGAATATGAGCATAAAAAGAGCCTGTTATGACTCTCGATATATATGTATATATACATGAAAAAGCACCGCCGGAGCGATGCTTTTGTAATGTTATTCAGTTTTTGCTGTTCTGCTGTTTGTGATGCTTTCAAACAGCCGATTGTAAAGTTTAATGATATTGCCAATCAGCAGCGCTGCAATAATACTGCCCTCACGAACACCTTCCAGTTTACCAATGAAGAGGAAGCAGATCGCAGCCGCAATTACGATATACAGCACATCAAAGAAAATTTTGATATTCTCATAACGCTTACCGCTTACCTCGCTGATAGCTCTGTTCATGGCTTCTCCCGGCAGCATTGCAACACCGCCTTTGAACTGAATCCAAATACCAAATCCGAGGACAAGGCAGCTGATCAGCATGATCACAAACTGCATCAAGTAAGTATCGGCATGAATACCCGCAATTAGTTTACAGGAAAAATCGGTCAGATATCCATAGACAAATGCAAGGATGGTCTGAATCATAATTTCAACAGGCTTGCATTTTCTGCGAAGTAGAATGATCTGGACAAGAATTTGCAGAACGCTCAGCAGATTCAGCCACCACCCGAATGTCAGCGTGTGGTTGATAAGCGAAATGGAATATGGGACAGCTGCAACAGGAGATGTTCCAAGTCCTGCTTTGGTGGACAATGCGACGCCCATTGAAGCGATAAAGAGTCCGATCAGAAATAATGCGTAGTTTCTAACAGCTTGTTTCAAATAAACACCTTCTTATTTTGATAACACTATATATAAGTATATCGAAATATCTAACAGCGGCGGTTTATTTTACGTATATCATCCGAAAAGCTTTTCAAGGTAATCAAGTATATACAGCTTTGCTTCTGCAAGCTGGGTACCATTGAAGCCGTGCATTCCGTTTTTGATAATATGAAGCTCACAGTCGGCATAGCATTCTGCTGCACGCTCTGAATAGCTTTTGTCAACAAGAACATCAGCATCACCATGCAGTATCATTACAGGCTTTGTGTTGTTCTTGCCTATAAGCTCGTAAGGCTCGATCTCCCAAGCGTCCTGTGCATATTTTCTGCCAAGCTCAATAGTTTTGTTGAGATATACGAAGCTTTCAGGGATTTCATCAGTCGTACTGAAAAGCTGATGCACTCCTTCAGGAATAGCAAACGCAGGGTAAAGCAGGATCGTGCCTGCGATTTCATCTGCATACTCCTCAGCAGTCAGTGCTGTTACCATTCCGCCCTGACTTTCGCCTGCAAGTACGATTTTCTCAGAATCTACAAAATCCCATGTTTTTGCCGTTTCAATAATTGCAGAAAGATCGGATTTTTCAGTCAGAACAGACATTTCAAATATACTGCCGTCACTCTTACTGCTTGGCGAACCGCCGCAGTAGTCGAAAATATATACCGCATATCCGTTAGACGCAAGTGCTGCCGCATAAGGCTCAGTATTCTTATAAGTACCGCCAAGACAATGTGAGAAGATAACAAGCGGAACCTTTTCCTCAGTTACAGGTCTGTAGCAATAGCCGGATATATTATTCGCTCCATTTGTGCAGTTTGTCTGCTCTACCTCATATTCATACTCAGACGGAATTTCAATAGCTTCTGAGGCTCCTACATCACGGATCTGAATATTCTGAACTGTGTATTCGCCCTCTGAAATAGCCATATTGAAGCAGAGATACCAGTTATCGTATGTCTGATCATTTACATCTATTTCATAGGAATATTCCTGCATCTGCCCTGTAACAGAAACGTAGTCCGAAAGTGCGGCGTAGTAATACTCGCCGTCAGTGCGCTGAACAGCAGGATTCATAACAGTATCGGTACTGCACATAGCTTCAAATGATACTCTGTATTTTCTGCCGGGAGTCAGCGTGAAATGATTTGAGACAGCTCCCACATTCCAGCAGTATTTTCCCTCAGATGTTACATTTGCTTTGAATCCATAGTATTCATCGGAGCTTCCGAATTCAGCGGCGGCTCCCTCTTCAGGTGTAGCGTAATAAGACCATGCGGTAGGACTTACAACAAGGTTTTCTCCGATTTCAGTGAGAGTGATATCCTTGATATAGTATGTACCCTCGCCATATCCTGCGTCAAAGGCTATTTTTGCGTTCGGGCAGTCCTCAGTCATTGTGAACTGCTGTGTGTATGTTGCCTCTTCCTCTGTTGCTGTATAAGTTGCAAGAGAGTAAACAGTGTATGGATCTGGACACTCCTGAATCATAGCATTTATCTTCTCTTCCCTATCAGCGGATAGAGTAAATGAAAGCTCGTAGGTTTTGCCCATTTCAAGTGAAATACCCTCATACTTAGCCTGCACCCACCAAGGCTCATCTCCTATGGTATATGTTTCGATTTTAATGCTCTCACGGCTTTCAGCAGTAACCTTGTAATCTGCTCCCATTTCCATTTTCGACCAGCCATAGGTATTTTCTTCCACAACAGGCGGAGGATTCAGAATCAGGCGTCTTATACCTGCCATATCAAATACATTTATAGAGTTATCTGCAATGATATCTGCATTATGGCGCTGCTCATCAGTAAGCTGAGTAATTGAAAGCAGATGTTTCTGAAGAACAACAGCGTCGGCAACACTGATCTTACCGTCAAGATCTACATCTCCGGATACGATCTGATGTTCTGTTTCAGCTGTAGACTGAATGCCAACTGTTGTCACTGAAAGCGAAGATGCAGTCAGCGCAGCGACGGCAATCGACAATAATCTTTTCATATTCAATTCCTCCTTTTGATAACGGGTCATTATATAATAATTATATCACATATGGAAGATTTTGTAAAGTGTGAGAAATATGCTTTATCAAAAATCCAAGAAGTCAATATTATCGATAATCCGCTGAAGTTATCAGGCAGATTCCTTGACAATGACTCAAAAGACCGTTGTGCCGCCTGATTTAAGTTAATATCACTCAATTTGTCCCATTTGAATATTTTCCTATTGATTTTTCCGGTAAATATTGTATAATAAAAGTATAGTATATTGTTACAGGAGTGATCTCATGAAACTAAAGAAAATCGGCGGAAAGATTCTTTCTGTTTTATTAAGTATCAGCTGTATCAGTGCGGCTGTACCCGTTGAAACTGAATACAGCTCCGCACAAACTGCTGTTGAAACAGTCCATAATATTGTTCTTTTTGCTCAGTTTGAAAATACAGAAAGCTATAATTTTATGGCTGACCGTGCTGATGAAATTGAAGCAATGTGCAACGATACTGAAACCGTGCGTTCCCTTGCAGGCTATATCAATACCGTATCCTATGGTCAGATGAATACTGTGTGTCATTTTCCGCAGCTTGAGGACGGTGTGATTACTCCATATCAATTTTCACAGGAGGAGAGCACCTATCTCAATGCTGAGCTTGCCGCTATAGAAGCTGTTGAAAACATCGCCGTTCCGGAAGGAACTCCTCTTGATGGAAACAATGACGGCACGGTGGATAATATTATTCTGATCGTTGATGCAAGCGCTGAAGGCGCTGACTCACTTTTCTGGCCATGCGCCATGGGTTTGAACGGACTTGAGATCAACGGAAAAACTACAGGTACGCTGAACCTGCATAACAGTATCTCTGTATTTGAGAATTATATCAGCGGCGGCGCCGGCGTACTTTGTCATGAGTTTATGCACTCCATCGGTTATCCCGATCTGTATCGTTCCGGCCGAACAGGCATCCCTGTGGGACAGTGGGATATCATGGCTTCAAACTCTGTGTTTGTGCAGTATCCCCTTGCATATATGCGTTCAAGAGTTTCAGGCTGGCTTGAGCCTCAGACAATAACCTCCAATGGCAGATACACCCTCTCACCTGCCTCCTCAGACAGCGGAAACAGACTTTATATTCTGAAAACGCCTTTATCTGATACGGAATTTTTTGCTGTTGAGTACCGTCAGCAGGGAGCTGCCTATTCAGAGGAAATGGACGTTAAGATCTATGGCAGCGGACTTGTTGTTTACAGAGTAAACACTGAGGTAAGCGGCAATTATAAAAGCGATAAGGATGAAATCTATGTGTTCCGTCCGGGCGAAACCTCTCTTGATGCAGGTGAAGGTGATATTTTCTCTTCAAATTACGGAGGAGAGGGCAGGCTTACTGAAATAGGTTCACTGGATTTTCAGGATGGCATTACTGAAGGCGCTCTCGTATATTCTGACGGAACAAACAGCGGTATAAGACTCAGTGAAATAACATTAAGCGACGATACGCTTTCCTTTACAGCTGAGTTCGCTTCATTAGATAATATG
Source organism: Ruminococcus sp. (assembly GCA_045580565.1). Taxonomy (GTDB): domain Bacteria; phylum Bacillota; class Clostridia; order Oscillospirales; family Ruminococcaceae; genus Ruminococcus_C. The sequence goes on along the minus strand of JAZNOB010000143.1, from coordinate 14,682 downwards.
GAGCTGTGGCGTACTGCTGCGGATGCTTCCTCGCTCTCAGGTGCTGTCATGCTCGATATGGATTCATCTGAAAACGATCAGGTCTACATTCTCAGCAGTCATAATTCTTACGGAATGCTCTGTAAGCTGAGTGACGGCGATTTAATGGAAGTCGGCAGGATCTCCGACAGCTTCTATAATGGCAGACTTGTCTTTGCCGGTAATGTACCCTATGTTCTTTACAATAATGCTGATTACAATTATGTTCTTAAACGCTATGTCAATAATAAATGGGAAACAGTTTATCAAAGCACTTCCCTTTCTCAGTATACAGATATATCGGCTTGTAACGGTAAAATATATATCGCTTATACTGAGGGCAGCTTTCCGTATGAATTATCCGCTGCCTGCTACGACACTGAAACTGGCATTCTCAGCAAATCAGGCGGTGTTATAGCAGAAAATGCCTGCAGCTTATCGGTTCAGGCTTGTGAAGATAGTTTGTTTGTGTCATATCGTGATCTGAATGATAACAGCAAGCCGAAAATTGCACGGTGGGATGGCTCCAAATGGAATGTCACTACTCTTTCTGAGCAGCCTTCAGAAATGATCGATTCCGCTGTCTGCGGTGATTCAATATATGCTGCTGTTACCGGTGAAAGCGAGGGGGCTTATCTATTAAGCGGTGATGAAATCACTTGTCTGCCTTTTTCAGAAATTCCCGGAGATTGTTTCTCAGCATTGCCCATTACAGTAAATGAGTCCATCTATATCGCCATTAACACTCAGAATGAGGACGATTTCTCGTTATATTCTTACAATGATAATTTAGTGAAAACAGGAAACAGCATTGCCGCTGAGCTTGTAAATTCACCGGATGTTTTATATTCAGATGGAACGATCTATGCAGCTTATATTTCCCAGAACGGCACCGCCGTTATCAAAAGCTATTGCACTGAAACAGTAGTTACAGTTATAGGAGACGTGAATACCGACGGTGTTTTCGATATGGATGATATAACGGCTTTGCAAATGTTTCTGGTTGACAGCGGCGATCTGCCAGACCGGAAAGCCGGTGACCTTAATTCTGATAACAAACTCGATATATTCGATCTTTGCCTGATGAAAGGTTTGATTATTGATTGAAGTGAGTGAGGTTTAATTGATTCGGCATCACTCTCCACTGATTCGGGACACTATTTAAGAGTGATGCCGCACACTATATGCGGTATCACTCTTCGTATCATAATCTGATATTGTCACTGAGACAAATTCTGTTTCTTACAGAATGTCATGTAAAAATGTCTTGGCTATACATTAAAATCCGGAAAAAATCGCCGCACAAAATCCGGACTTCCGCAGGTGAAGCGCCTACCACTCAGGTAAGCAAGAAACGAATCCTTTTCCGGTTCAATGCACAGCCTGTACGCACACAGCTGCTGGTATTTACATCTGTGCATTCGGTTTACATCAGGCTTTCCGTATTTATCATCACCAAGAAGCGGCGCTCCTGCAAATGCCATATGTGCTCTTATCTGGTGGGTACGACCGGTTATCAAGTCGATTTTTACAAGGCACATCTTGTCCTTTTGCGAAAGAACCTTGTATCTTGTTATTATCTCTCGGTATCCGTTCAGTTTCTTTAATGAGATCTTAACTACCTTTCCGTTCTCAGGCTTCATGTGATAAGCCTTCATTGTGTCCTGTTTTTTAGGCGGCGGAGAAGTTGTTATGCACAGATAGGATTTGTGTACCTTGTTTTCCTTGATAAGTCTGTTCACTTCACGCAACGCCGCAGCATTTTTTGCTGCTATTACAAGACCGCTTGTGTTCCTGTCAAGCCTGTTGCAGAGCGCCGGTGTGAATGAGCTTTCAGTCTCAGGGCTGTAGCTGCCGCTGTTATACAGATAATGCAGAACTCGTGCTACAAGAGTATCCGCTGTTCTATTATCATCAGCATGAACTACCAGACCTACCGGCTTATTGACTATCAGAATATTATCATCCTCATGTATAATGTCAAGCTCGCACGGTGCTTCAAGGAAGAAGTGCTTCTTGGTTATATTTCCGGATCTATCACCATCAGAAAAGAACTCATCACTTATATAGCAAGATACCACGTCATTTTCATTTAGCATCACTGCTCCGTCCGCACGCTTGCGGTTTACCTTAATCTTTTTTGTTCTGAGAAACTTATACAGCATTCCCGTGGGAAGTCCGGGGATAGCCTTCCTCAGAAATTTATCGAGTCTCTGACCGCTGTCATTGCTTCCGATTACGTATTCACGCATACAGATCATCAATCCTTTGTTAAAAAAATAAACTAATACTTGATTATACAACATAAATGTGCTATAATTATTATAGCATATTCTGCATTGTAAGAAAAGACCAATATTATTACGAGGTGATATATATAATGAGTGATAAGAAGCCTAATCCCAATGCCGGACATCGTGAACGTATGAGACAGCGATTTCTTGCCAATGGTTTTAATGGTTTTCAGCCTCATGAAATAATAGAGCTAATGCTTTTTTATACGATCCCACGTCAGGATACCAATAAGATCGCTCATGAACTTATCAATACTTTCCATACGATTTCAGGAGTGCTTGACGCAGATATACAGGACCTGTGCAAAATCAAAGGCATCAGTCACAACTCTGCGTTGTACCTTAAAATGCTTCCTGCTTTTTTCAGGGAATATGAGATCAGCAAGCGCTCCGGAGAAATAAGTTTTGCCGATTACGATGAAGCTATCAAATACATTAAGAGCCTGTACATCTCAGAAACTCATGAAAAGGTCTACGTTATTTGTCTCGACGCTCAGGCAAAAATAGTATCTACAACAGAGATAAGTTCAGGAACATTCACTGCAACTGCGTTCAATAACCGCAGCATTGCTGAGGCTGCTCTTAAAAGCGGCTGCGACAGGATCGTCCTTATACATAACCATCCTGACGGAAATCCTGTTCCATCTGATAAAGATGTATACTGCACTACATCACTCGCAAAGTTCCTGAAAAGTTTAGGCGTTACTCTTGAGGATCACTGCATTGTGGGCAGGTATGTACTGTCGCTGAGAAAATACGGATATCTTGATATGCTATGATAAATATACAGTGCGACCAGTTGCTCTGAGCTGGTCGCTTTTGTTTTTTATAATTTCTCATATCTGAGCCAAATAGCTCCGCTTTCCATTACGTCAGCACTGACAAGGCTGAACTCACACATATCAGAATCCATAAACAGCGGTTTGTCACTCTTATCGGCAACTATCGGCGCAACAACGAGACTGAGTTCATCAATAAGGCCAGCCCGCAGAAAAGCGCCGTTTATGATGCTGCCGCCCTCAAGAAGCAGCTTCTTAATTCCGAAAATGCTGTAAAGCTTACTGAGGGCAAGCCTAAGGTCAATGGTATTATGCCCTGCAAAAATATAAGATACGCCTGTACGTCTGTAATAAGCCAGCATCTCCGCAGGCGTTTTTTCAGTAAGCACCTCAATAATATGACAGTCATCATAACCGGGATCTTTATCGTGTATTATGCTGTCTGTCCATCCTACGTTACCGCAGGTATCAAAGGAAACTGCATAATAATTATGCTTATCAGCAATATGATCTTCATATGAAGCAGCAGTGCCGGTAAAATCTTTCAGATCTGGTCTGAAGCCGTTTGTAAAGCTTGACTCCATTGTTATTCTGCCGCAGGCAAAAGCATCGCCTTTCAGTTTGCGGTTTATTTCGTAGTAGTTTTCGCTTACCTCCAGTCCCTTTTCGCCATACAGAAAATCACCGGTTACTTTCCCGTCGATACTGGCAGCCATGTGGCATATGACCACTGGCAGAAGTCCGTTTTTTTCGATATATTTCTTTGCATAGGAGCAGCTCGCAGTAATATCTCCTCCACGAAGATTGATCTCTTTCACAGCAAGACGTACAAGCCGGGCAGCAATACCTTTACCTTGCATACTATGGTCAACGAACGTATGATTTATGTCAAACACTCCCGACTCTGTTTCAGCAAATGTAACTTCGCCGACTGTTCTGCCGTCCTGAAGGCAGATAACCTTGCTATTTTCAGTAATAAATTTCATTGCTTTCACCTAAGCTTTCGTTTACTTTAATTATATTATACCACAGATCCAAGGCTTTGGAAAGGTGTTCATATATATTTTATATGCAGTTTCAGGAAGAACATATTGACAAATCTCTATATGTGGTGTATAATATAGAAAAACATCAATGTGAGGTAAGCAGATGGAACTCAACCCTAAAAAGACAGCCGTTATCTTCAAGGCATTCTGTGATGAAAACCGAATCAAGATATTACAGCTTTTGTTGGATGGCGAAAAATGTGCCTGCAAGCTGCTTGAGGAAATGAACATCACACAGCCTACGCTTTCGCATCATATGAAAACACTCCTCGACAGCGGTATAGTCGAAGGTCGCAAGGAAGGTAAATGGATGCACTACTCCATTTCCGCAGAAGGTGTTGAATATGCCAGACAATGCTTTAATGCTCTGACTGCTGTAAGTGGTACAAATGAAAATCAGTCGTGTTGTAAGAAGTAACCTTGGTTTCTTCTTCGCACGACTTAAATTCAAAGCTAAATATAGATACATTTCTATGTTTAGATATATCTATTTAAGAAAGGAGTTATCCCTATGGAAACACTGAAAACGATCTGGGATTTCTTTCAAAATGAAATTCTCGGAATGGAGTGGCTGAACCGATTGATTGGCAGCTTGCTTAACGCTCTCGGTCTGGACATAAACGGAAAAATCGGAGGAAGTGTACAATTCTTCATTTACGATATGATAAAAATTATGGTGCTGCTTGGCATTCTCATTTTCATCATCTCGTATATTCAGAGCTACTTCCCGCCTGAACGGACAAAGATAATCCTCGGCAGATTTCACGGTATCGGTGCAAATATGATTGCCGCCCTGCTCGGTACGGTAACGCCGTTCTGTTCCTGTTCATCCATACCGCTGTTTATCGGGTTTACCAGTGCAGGACTTCCCCTTGGTGTAACATTCTCGTTCCTGATTTCCTCACCTATGGTTGACCTCGGCTCTCTTGTATTGCTGATGAGCATTTTCGGCTGGAAGGTTGCGGTCGTATATGTACTGCTGGGACTTGTGATTGCAGTCGCAGGCGGCACTCTGATCGAGAAAAAGCACCTTGAAAATCAAGTTGAGGAATATATCCGAAAAGGAAAACAGCTTGATATTCCACAAGAAGAACTGCATTTCAAAGACCGTGTCAAGTATGCGTTTGAACAGGTCTGCGGCACAGCGAAAAAAGTATTTCCGTATGTGGTGATCGGCGTAGGTATAGGTGCTGTCATTCACAACTGTATACCCGAAGATTTCATTATAAAGGTTCTCGGTGACAATAACCCGTTCGGTGTTATACTTGCAACCGTTGCAGGCGTTCCGATGTATGCTGATATTTTCGGAACAATTCCCATTGCAGAGGCTCTGCTCTCAAAGGGAGCGCTGCTTGGCGTTGTCCTCTCGTTTATGATGGGAGTAACTACACTTTCACTGCCGTCGCTGATTATGCTGAGAAAGGCGGTAAAACCGAAACTGCTTGGTACATTTATTGTAATATGTGTTGCAGGAATAATTATTACGGGATATTTTTTCAATTTAATACAGTCAATACTAATATAAACGGAGGTAATGATATGAACATCAAAATTTTAGGCGGAGGCTGTGCTTCCTGCAAAAAGCTCTACGAAAACACAAAGAAGGCTGTTTCTGAAACAGGTCTTGACTTCGAAGTGGAATACATGACTGATATGGCGAAGATAATGGAATACGGTGTTATGCGTATGCCTGCTCTCGTTATAGGAGAAAATGTTGTATCTATGGGCAAGGTTCTTAAACCGGCTGATGTTGTGAAGCTTCTGGAGAAAGTGAGTGAATGATATGAAGAAGGTCGCTTTTATTTGTGTACATAACTCCTGCCGGAGTCAGATTGCTGAGGCGCTTGGCAAACATTTTGCAAGTGATGTGTTTGAAAGCTATTCTGCCGGCACTGAAACAAAACCTCAGATAAACAGTGATGCTGTAAGGCTCATGAAGAAGCTGTACGGAATTGACATGGAGCTTTCTCAGTACAGTAAGACTATTGATGATATCCCATCTCCTGATATTGCTATATCAATGGGATGCAACGTAGAATGTCCGTTCATCGGTAGAGATTTTGATGATAACTGGGGACTGCCTGACCCTACTGGTGAGAATGATGAGTTTTTCATTCGGATAATATCCAGCATTGAGGAAAAGATCAGAGAGCTTAAAGATACCCTTAAAACGCAGTGTCAGTACTGAAAATAACCGGTTCAATGCAACTGCTTCAGCAGCATGGAACCGGTTTTATGTTGTTTCGATTAAAAAGAGTACTTCTTCATTCAGTTTTCGAGAGCCTTCATAACAAACTCCCTGACCATCACAGGATTTGCAGTACCGGCAGAGCGTTTCATGCACTGACCTATTATAAAACCTGCCGCATTCTTCTTTCCGTTTCTATAGTCATTGACAGACTTTTCATTGCTTGCAACAACCTCATCTACAAGGTTTCCAATGAAAGTCTCATCAGAATTCTGTATAACGCCAAGAGAATCAACGATTTCATCTGGCTCGCCGCCTTTATCGAGCATAACAGAAAGCACTCTCTTGCCTGCTGTACTGGAGACAGTTCCCTCCTCTATGAGCTCTGCAACTCGTGATAGCCGCCTCGGAGAAAGTCCTGTGCTTTTTATGCTGCATCCTGTGTCATTTTGATATTTTGCTATATCAGACAGAATTAGATTACATATACTTTTAGGGCTGCTGCCGTATTTGCTCACACAGCTGTCAAACAGCTCAGCTCTTTCCGTATCCTCTGCAATAAGCACAGCGTCCGTTTCAGGTAAGCCATATTCCTTCATGTATCTCAGAGTTTTAGCAACTGGCAGTTCCGGTATGCTCTGTCTGATACTTTTCAGCGTATCGCTGCTGATTTCAATACCGAGAAGATCCGGCTCAGGAAAGTAACGATAATCCTGAGCATTTTCCTTGGTTCGCATAACGTAGCTCCTGCCATTCAGATCGTCCCATCTGCGTGTTTCCTGCTCAACCTTGCCGCCGGATTCGATAAGCCTGATCTGACGGCTTGATTCATATTCTATAGCCCGTACAGCTGCACTAAAGCTGTTTACATTTTTCATTTCGCAGCGTGTACCCAATGTGTCTGATCCAGCCTTACGCACAGATACATTTACATCACATCTGATAGAGCCTTCCTGCATTTTACAATCAGATATCCCAAGATACAGCAGAGTCATTCTGATAGCTTCAAGATACGCTTTTGCTTCAGCACTGCTTCTCATATCCGGCTCTGATACTATCTCAATAAGAGGAACACCGCATCTGTTCAGATCAACGAGAGAACCGTCACATAAATCATCGTGCAGCAGCTTTCCGGCGTCTTCTTCTATATGGATACGGTTGATACGAATCCTTTTAATATCTCCATTAACAAGAATATCAGTCCATCCGTTCTGGCACAGAGGAATCTCAGACTGTGAGATCTGATATGCTTTAGGAAGGTCAGGATAGAAATAATTCTTCCTGTCCTGAAAGCTGAGAGTATTTATCCGGCAGTTGAGAGCAAATCCCATTTTTGCAGCATACTCCACTACCTTGCCATTCAGCACGGGAAGTGCTCCGGGAAGTCCCATACAGACCGGACATACAGCAGTATTTGGCTTCAGACCAAATGCGTTCCTGCATCCGCAGTATATTTTTGTCTGAGTATTCAGCTCCGCATGGACTTCAAGTCCGATCACTGTTTCATACCCATTCATCTGAACGCACCTCCTGTAAATGCACTGCTTGTTAGCCGCTCATATGCAAAGGCAGTATTGAAAAGCAGCTGTTCAGAAAAAGGCTTGCCCATTAGCTGCATTCCTATAGGAATACCCTTTGAATTTGTTCCACATGGAACATTTATTGCCGGTATTCCGGCAATATTTGCAGGAACGGTACATATATCACTTGCATAAATTCCAAGTCTGTCAGATGCACTTTCGCCAAGCTTTAAGGCAGGCACCGGATAAGAAGGAGTGATAAGAACATCGCAATTTTTGAAAGCATCGGTAAGTTCTTTCTTTATCATCACTCTGGCAGCAATAGCTTTCCCATAAAAATCTTCATAGTATCCCGAACTGAGCACAAAAGTTCCGAGCATTATCCTTCGCTTGACTTCATCACCAAAACCCTCACTGCGTGTACATTCGTACATTTCCTCAAGATTGCAGCAGTTTTCAGCCCTGTATCCATATCTGATACCATCAAATCTTCCGAGATTCGAGGATGCTTCTGCTGACGAAATGATATAATAGGCATTAACCGCATACTTTGTGTATGGAAGTGAAACAGAATATACTGACGCACCGTTTATTTCATAAAGCTTTATCGCATCATGAACAGCAGACTTTACTTCATCACTGACACTGTCTCCGAAATATTCTGCCGGTACACCAATACGCAGTCCGCTGATATCCACATTCAATCCGGCAGCAAAATCGGGATATGAGCGCCTTGCAGAAGTTGCATCTAAGCTGTCATGCCCACAGATCAGATTATAGAGCATAGCGGTATCGACAGTATTTCTTCCCATACAGCCTATCTGCTCAAGAGAAGACGCAAAAGCTATAAGTCCATATCTTGAAACGCTTCCGTACGTGGGTTTTAAACCTGTAAGTCCGCAGAATGCCGCCGGCTGACGGATTGAACCTCCTGTATCCGTTCCAAGAGAAAGAACAGCCTCACCTGCTGCAACTGCAGCGGCACTTCCTCCAGATGAACCGCCGGCTGTATAATCACAATTGTAAGGATTATGAGTAACACCAAAATATGAGTTTTCAGTAGATGAACCCATTGCAAACTCGTCCATATTTGTCTTTCCGATGATTACCATACCAGCTTCACGAAGCTTCTTTACTACTGCTGCATCATAAGGAGGTATATAGCTTGAAAGCATTTTCGAAGCACAGGTAGTACGTATGCCCTTAGTTGAAATATTATCCTTAATTGCAATCGGGATACCAGCAAGAGGATGAACCTCACATCCCTGCGCAATTGCTTTGTCTGTTTCAGCTGCTTGAGTGAGTATATCATCACATATAGTAATATACGAATTTACCGATTTTTCTACTGAATTGATTCGTCCGATCACATCTCTGCATATTTCCTCTGAGCTGACTTTCCTTTCTCGAATCATAGCAGAAAGCTCAGAGGCTGATTTCTGATAAAGTTTCATTCTCATACTCCCATTACTGTACAGTCTTTGGCACTACGAAGCACTCTGATTGTACCTTTGGTGCATTTCTGAAAACATCCTCGCTTCCAAAGCAAGAAGTCCCAGCCTTATCCTGACGCAGTTCCATTACACCTTTGTCCTCTGTAATGTCAGTATCAATATCATACGGAAGTACTCTTACCATTTCAGCAAGCTCAATCATATCATTTTCAATCACTTCAAGTTCCTGCTCACTGAATCTCAGATGAGCAAGCCTTGCTATATGAGAAACATCAATTTTCATAGTTTTCCTTTCTATTTCGTCATTTCTATGAGTTCTTCCTCACTGAGAACTGTAACCCCAAGAGCGTTCGCCTTATCAAGCTTACTTCCGGCTTCTTCACCTGCCACAACATATGAAGTCTTCTTTGAAACGCTCCCGCTGACCTTACCGCCGAATTGCTCAATAAGCGCCTTAGCCTCGCTCCTCTTCATAGTCGGAAGCGTACCAGTCAGAACGAAGGTCTTTCCAGCAAAGCGTTCATCTGTAATTTCAGCTGTCTCATACTCTGATGGCAGTCCAAGACTTATCAGACGCTCCACCAGTTCCATCATATGCGGCTCAGAAAATGCACTCACTACGCTCTCTGCCATGATACTGCCAAATCCTTCTATAGATGACAGCTCCTCTGCGGATGCTGCCTGTATTTTCTCAATTGATGGGAACGCCTCGCAAAGCAGTTTTGCTGCTCTGCCGCCGATATTCCTGATTCCTAATCCGAATATCAACCGATCGAGGGTATTACTCTTTGACTTTTCAATTGCAGAAAGCAGGTTGTCTGCTGACTTATCAGCAAAACGTTCCAGACTTATTAAATCTTCCTTCTTCAATGTATAGAGGTCTGCCACAGAATTTATCAGACCTGCATCGTGTAATGCAGCAAGATTCTGCGGTCCCAGACCATCAATGTTCATAGCATCCTTGGAAGCAAAGTGTATCATACGCTTCATCACCTGCGCAGGACAGTCGGGATTTACACATCTGAGTGCTGCTTCATCGTCACGCTCTGCCTTTGTTCCGCATACCGGACAAAACTTCGGAAGAAGATACGGCACTGCTTCATCAGCATGATGCACCGCACGAACAACTTCAGGGATTATTTCTCCTGCCTTACGTACCACAATTGTATCACCTATGCAGATTCCCTTGTCAGTAATGAAATCCTGATTATGAAGGGATGCTCGCTCAACATCAGTTCCTGCAAGTCTTATTGTATCAAACACTGCTACAGGCGTAATAACTCCCGTTCTGCCTACACTCAGCTCTATCTCACGAAGGATCGTTTCCTTTTCTTCCGGAGGAAATTTATACGCTACAGCCCATTTTGGAGTTTTTGTAGTTGCTCCCATTTCCTCTCTCTGAGCGAATGAATCCACCTTTACTACCACACCGTCAATGTCAAAGGAATAGTCCCCTCTTTTCTCACCGATCCTTACAATTTCCTTGATAATATCATCAGAACTTGTAAGAAGCCTGCTCTGGGTGATCGTATTCAGACCCAGACTCTTCAGGTATTCTATCGACTCCTTATGAGCACTAAGCTCCATGCCTTCTATCTGCTGTACATTAAATATCAGTATATCAAGATGTCTTCTGGCAGTTACGGATGCGTCCTTCTGACGAAGTGAACCGGATGCTGCATTTCTTGGATTCTTAAAAGGAACTTCTCCATTCTCCTCCTGCTGAGCGCACAGCTTTTCAAAACTTTTCTTTGACATATAAACCTCACCACGCACTTCAAGATATTCGGGTGCATTTTCTATACTGAGAGGCACTGTATGGATAGTTTTAAGATTCATGGTTACATCCTCGCCGGTATATCCGTCACCTCGTGTAGAACCTCTTGTGAGGATACCATTCTCGTACTCAAGAGACACAGAAAGTCCGTCGATTTTAGGCTCTACCACAAATAGCGGCTCAGAAATAGCCTCCTTGCATCGCTGAACGAATGCCGCTACCTCCTCGAATGAAAATACATCCTGAAGGCTCGCCATCTGGACCTTGTGCTCGACCTTATCAAATGTGCTCTGTACATCTCCGCCTACACGCTGCGACGGTGAATCAGGACGCAGATATTCCGGATACTCTGCCTCAAGTCCTCTCAGTTCACGCATCATCTCATCATAGGTATAGTCCGAAACAGATGGTTCATTCAATATATAATAACGATGATTATGCTGCATAAGCTCCTTTGACAAATGCTCTATCCGCTTTTTTGCTTCATTTTTTTCCATATTTAATTCCTCCGCATTCTGTTATCTGCATATCCTTTATTATACCATACTTTCCACCTCATTACCAGCATTTTTTTCATTTGCAAAAAATTATTCCCCTATTACTGCATATCCCTCCGGAACGTCACCTACAAGTATAGTCTCGGCAAGCAGATATTCGTATATAACTTCAGTTTCAGTCTGGCAGAAAGGTATAGCTGCTGCTGCGTGTACAGTAACCCTGATCATTATTGTATGGCAGGTCTGATTTATTCCTGCTGAATCGAGGGTGCTTATAAGCTCTACTGACGCATTGCCTATTGGAAGAAAACGCAGCGGTATATGCGGACCCTTTCCTGCAAGCATCCATACTCCGCTTGCTGTGCCCAACGAAACATTTATCTCTGTATCACGGCTTTCTTCAAGTGCTTCATTTACTTTGCTGAGCAGCTGTGACTGCAGTCGGTTCACATTTCCGGTAAGCGTTTCTACAGCTGCTATATTGCCATTCTCATCATATACCAGTTCCGCAAAATCCTTGTAGCTGTGCGGATTATCCTGAAGCGTACCAGCTATACAGCCGCTTATCAGCCTTGCTGCGAAAGCCTTGCACTCCTCTTCACATACTGCCTTGACTGTAGGTCTGATAAGATGGTCTATCTGGATAACAAGTATTATAATCGCTGAAAGCATGGCTGCCATAATTAGAATCATACGGATACTTCGTTTCTGTTCATAGTAAATATGCCGTCTCAAATACTTCCCCTCCTTATTGAAAAAGGCGGCATCAGCCGCCTTTTCAGGATGTTACATACTATCGTCACAGTTTACTGGCTCACTGCATCCGCAGCCAAAATCCCCCTGGGCATCTCCGCATCCTGTCACACTGCCCGGTGAAAACTCCTCTGCCGGAAATCGTATTTTGTCAAATACTGCGCATGGTGATTCTGTGTCTGCACGGCACTCCTTTGTAGGAATAGTATATTCATAGGTAGGCACCATGATAGTTGCAGGACGGTAAAGTTCGACAACAGAAAATAGTCCAAGAGTCATTATAACTGTACGTGTAGGAGTAACCGGTGTACCGTCACATGACGGCGGGCACACATTGCCGATCCTTGTTTCAAGAGCAATAGGCTCCACGACCTGTACTGCAGCTGTGGGAAGATTTACGCTATCGCAGCAGCAGTTAATACTCATATCAGGATTTTCTGCTGCTGCATTGCTGAAGAAAGTCTTGCTGCTGCTCTCTCCGCCGTAGAGAATAACGTTCTTACCGGCATAGGCTGTACCAGTAATCAGCGTAGGACTTCCGCAGGCACGTTCATACGCCATAAGCTCTACACGGAATGTATAGGTCAGATCAATGGAATAGAATCCTCTGTTGAACGGCACAGGTTCGATATTCATGCAGATATCCGTAACTCTTACACATCTGCTCTTGACGAGAGTTATATTTGAAGGCAGCTCGCCGCCGTCAAGTAGTATCTGCACATTCGAAAGACAATCTCTGTCGCTGCAGCTGTCAAACACTCGGTTTACCTTTACTGGAACAGCGTCCGGACACTGTTCCGGTACGGGATTATATTTGCTCATAAAAAACCTCCTGAATAAACAAATGGATGCTTCTCCATACAGTTTATTCAGGAGGTTATCAAATCGTGCCTTTGATCAGGAATTTTTGTCTACGTTCTTGAATGTCTTCAGATTGCCGATCTTTGCACTTCTCTCAACCAGAACTTCTTCAACCTCTGCCCAGCTGAGACCATTCTCAACACACAGTACCATCAGATGATACAGCAGGTCGTTGATCTCATTCTTCAGCTCGTCATTGTCGTGATTCTTGGCTGCGATAATTGTTTCTGTGCATTCCTCGCCGCACTTCTTCAGGATCTTATCAAGACCCTTGTCAAAGAGATAACAAGTATAGGACTTCTGATCCTCAATGTTTACCTCTCCACTGTCGTAAACTCTCTTTCTTTCCAGTACTACATCGTACAGATCCTGCATCGGGTTACTCATAATTATTCTTCCTCTCCATAAATTTCATTGAAAAAGCAGCTGTAAGAGCCTGTGTGACAGGCAACTCCTGTCTGCTTTACGTTAAGCAGTAATGTATCATCATCACAGTCACCATATACAGATACGATCTTCTGAAGATGACCGGATGTTGCGCCCTTGTTCCAGAGTTCCTGTCTGGAACGGCTCCAGTACCATGCGTAGCCTGTCTCTAAAGTCTTTCTCAGGCTCTCCTCATTCATATAGGCAAGCATAAGCACTGTTTTAGTATCTACGTCAAAGGCAATTGCCGGAATCAGCTCGCCTTTCTTGAAAAAGCGGCTGAGGTTGTTTATATCAATTTTTACCATAATCTGAACCTCACTTTGTACGCATATCAATGCCGTGGCTGCGGCAGTGCGCCTTAACATCGCCTACAGTCAGTTCTCCGAAGTGGAACAGTGACGCTGCAAGTGCGGCTGTTGCGCCTGTTTCCTCGAATACCTTTGAGAAATCGTCGATCTTTCCTGCGCCTCCGCTGGCAATTACAGGAATGCTTACTGCATTGCATACGGCTCTCAGCATAGGCAGGTCGAAGCCTTCCTTTGTGCCGTCAGCGTCAATGGAGTTAAGGCATATTTCACCTGCTCCAAGGCTTTCGATCTGCTTTACCCAGTCGATAAGGTCAAGTCCCATGTCAACTCGTCCGCCGTTGATGTATACTGTCCACTTGTTTTCGCCAATCTTCTTTGCGTCAATTCCAACGCATATGCACTGACTGCCGAAAATATCTGCGCCGTCCTTGATAAGCTGCGGATTCTTTACCGCCTGAGAATTTACAGATACTTTGTCCGCACCTGCTCTCAGTGTGTCTCGGATATCATCTACAGTTTTGATGCCGCCGCCAACGGTCAGCGGTACGAATACACGCTTTGCTGTTTCTCTTACAACATCAAGCATTACTCCAAGTCGGATCGTAGCCATGTCGTTCTGTGAGCCAAGGAGTTGTGTGATGAAATTGTCTTCCTAAGACCGCTTGGCCTCCGACTTCTACAGTTTTGATGCCGCCGCCAACGGTCAGCGGTACGAATACACGCTTTGCTGTTTCTCTTACAACATCAAGCATTACTCC
>JAZNOB010000142.1:0-3024 GCA_045580565.1 Ruminococcus sp. | reverse complement strand
CGGCAACGTGCTTGTACAGGATTTTCACCTGTTTCCATTCCGGCTATGTTATTATAGCATATGTCTGCGGATATTGCAAGATGGGGCGGTAAATTGTAGTTTGTCGCTCTATTACGGTAAACGCCATAAGCCTCCCTTGTTAAAGGGAGGGGCACCCGAAGGGCGTGCAGAGCTGACCGCAGCTTGCTGCGGTGGAGGGATTGCTCAGTGATAAACTAACTGAAATTTCAGCTTTTCACTTCGAAAACCAATCCCTCAGTCACGCCTGCGGCGTGCCAGCTCCCTTTCTCAAAGGGAGCCTTTGGGCGGTGCGCTTTGCACTTTTAATCGCACGCACGACTTAAATGCCCCTTGAGGGGCACTTGTGTAGACTTACCGGACGTAGCAACTTAAATGGGGTGGACAGCGGTGCAGCTGGCGCCAGCTGCAAACAACAATTTATCCCCTCCAATCAGACAGAATCAAAAACGAAACAGGCAGGTAAAGGAAAATGCCGGAAAATATAAGAGACAGAGACTCCATAAAGAGGGTCTATTCAATATGTGCAGCAGCGGTGCTTCTGGGGATATTCGCCATAGGCTTCGGTCTTGCGTGGTACGGAAGCTATGCAGACGCCATAATGCTGCCATTTTACAGACGAGGAAACTGGGTAATGATCGCCATATACGCCGTGCTGATGCTTCTTTTCAGCAGCGTTTTCGGCGGACTTAAAACGGGCTATCTTAAACGAACGGATACTTTCTATTCCCAGTCTCTTTCGATGCTCTGCGTCAATATCGTCACCTACTTTCAGATAAGCCTTATTGCACGTGATTTCACATCAGTAATGCCGCTTGCGGTGCTGACGCTTTTCGATATCGGGATACTTCCCCTTTGGATATTCGCCACCAACAGGCTGTACTTCTCGCTGTTTCCGGCGAGAAGGCTTGTGATAATCTACGGCGAGCGTGCAGCGGCGGAGCTGGTAACGAAAATGAGCCGCAGAGTTGACAAGTACATGATATGCGAATCCGTAAGTGCCGATCATTCATGGGCAGAGATCGAGGACGCTATCGACAGATACGAGGGCGTTATACTTTGTGAGATGCCGGGACAGCTGAGGAACGATATCCTGAAATACTGCTTCGCAAGGAAAACACGTGTGTATGTTGCCCCGAAAATTTCAGATATTATCATAAGAGGCGCTGAGGAAATACGTCTTTTCGACACCCCCCTTCTCCTCTGCCGCAACACCGGACTTACACCGGAGCAGCGGCTTGCCAAGCGTATATTCGACCTTGTATTTGCGCTTATTGCAGGTGTCATCGCACTGCCCATCGGGCTTATTATAGCTATCTGCATTAAGATAGAGGATGGCGGTGAGGTGTTCTACAAGCAGCAGCGTCTGACTATAGACGACAGGCTGTTCTACGTATACAAATTCAGGAGTATGGTTCAGAACGCCGAGGAGAACGGCCCTCAGCTTGCCACAGAATCCGACAGCCGCATTACAAGAGTGGGCAGATTCCTGAGAAAATGCCGCCTTGACGAGCTGCCGCAGCTGCTGAATATACTGAAGGGCGATATGTCAGTAGTGGGGCCTCGTCCTGAGAGACCTGAGCTTGCAAGAGAGTACGAACAGGAAATGCCGGAGTTTGACTTCCGTCTCCGTGTAAAGGCTGGACTTACAGGCTATGCGCAGGTAACAGGGCTTTACGACACCTGCGCCTATGACAAGCTGAAGATGGATATGATGTACATTGAGCAGTATTCCATGCTCCTTGACCTGCGTATAATTATGATGACTATAAAGACGGTCATATTCCCCGGCGAAAGCAACGAGGAAGCAAGACAGCACGACCAGCTGAACAGCAATGAAGAATGAGAGGAAAAGAAATGAGAGTTACAGCAGTTATTATGGCAGGCGGAAAGGGCGAGAGATTCTGGCCCAGAAGCCGCACACAGTGCCCCAAGCAGTTCCTGTCCCTGACAGCGGACAAGGAGACAATGATCCAGAAGACAGTGAATAGACTTCTTCCTATAGCAGCGCCGGAGGATATCTTTATTGTGACAAATGCGCTCTATGCAGACCTTGCGGCAGAGCAGCTGCCGGATATTCCGGCTGAGAATATTATCTCAGAGCCATGCGGCAGGAATACTGCGCCCTGCATTTCACTTGCGGCGGCAGTTATTGAGAAGAAGTACGGCGAGGAGACAATGATGCTCGTGCTGCCCTCTGACCATCTTATCCGCTATGAGGATATGTACGCCGATACGCTCCGCCATGCAATAGAGGTTGCAGAAACAGGCGAGAGACTGGTGACTATCGGCATCACTCCCACCTATCCGGAGACAGGCTACGGCTACATTCATTTTGAGCGTGACAGCGCAGCCGGAATGCACGGCGTGTACAAGGTAAGCCGCTTTGTAGAGAAGCCCGACCTTGCCACTGCCAAGGAATATTTAGCGTCAAGGCGTTATCTCTGGAACAGCGGTATGTTCATCTGGAAGACAGGCTCTATCCTGAAGGCAATGGAGCGTTTCATGCCTGAGGTTTATGCCGGAACTAAGGCTATCGCAGAAAGCTACGGCACAGCTGAGTTTGACGCTGCACTTGAAAGCGGCTACGAAAAGCTGCCCTCTGAATCCGTTGACTTCGGCATTATGGAGAAGGCTGATGATATTTACACACTCTCCGGCAGCTTCGGCTGGGATGATGTGGGAAGCTGGCTTGCAGTTGAGCGCATCAATCCGGTGAATGAATACGGCAACTATGTTGAGGGTGACGTTATCACCATCGGCACAGAGCACAGCACCATCTGCGGCGGAAAGCGTCTTATTGCGGCAGTCGGCGTTGAGAATATCATTGTTGTAGATACAGACGACGCACTGCTTATATGCGATAAGGATAATACTCAGGATGTGAAGAAGGTTATTGAGAATCTGAAGATCTGTAATCGTTCGGGATTGCTTTGATTTGTTTTTGCTCGTTGAAAATGTTCCACCAAGTCGGATCGTAGCCATGTCGTTCTGTGAGCCAAGGAG
>JAZNOB010000141.1:0-6260 GCA_045580565.1 Ruminococcus sp. | reverse complement strand
ATACTTCCCCAGAACGAATCTGTCGATCCTCCGGTCACGGTCTGAAAACGACTCCGGCACGGACACGCACTGCCGGAATATTTCCTCAGCCTGTTTTACGGTATCCTCAATAGCAGCTTCACCCTGAGCTTCTCTGTCACTGCCGATTTCCAGTACTGTGTCCAATGTATCAAGAAGAACGTCAAGCCCCTGTTTTTTCCTTGCGGATATTCCTGTCACCGGAACACCGAGCAGCTCCGACAGCTTTTCAAAATCTATGGAAATACCGTGATTTTCAGCCTCGTCCATAAGTCCCGCACAGAGTATCATAGGACAGCCCAGAGCCTTTGCCTCAAGGGCAAGGATAAGACCACGTTCAAGGCAGGTGCTGTCGCATACTGCTATAACGGCATCCGGCTTTTCATTCACGATAAAGTCCCTTGCCGCCTGCTCCTCGGCAGACTGGCAGCTGAGACTATATATTCCCGGCAGGTCTATGAGTGTTATCTTCTTTTCATTACAGGAAAATTCTCCCTTTGCGCTTTCAACAGTCTTTCCAGCCCAGTTGCCGGTGTGCTGCTTCATGCCGGTGAGGGCGTTGAATAGAGTGGATTTTCCGGCGTTCGGGTTGCCGGCAAGTGCTACAGTATATGTGTTTTTGCTTTCAGCTTTCATAGAAATACCTCCCATGCGGCATACGGAGTGGTACAGTGTATGCGCATATATCGGGAGGTATTCCATTTTCATGTCAGTTATTCGGGCATATAGAAAATATCATTGCCGATCTGTACATAGTCGATCTGAGAAACATCAATGATAATATTGTCAATGTTTTCCTGCATACGCTCATAGATCGTACCATCCTGCATTACAATATCCACATTTGCAGGATAGCATGGCTCGCCCTCTGCTGTCTCGAATTGTACTCCGAAAATAGAGAGCTTTATATCATCCACAACGCAGCTTTCGGAAAGACCAATTTCCTCAAATGTCCACGTAAGTTCAGTCGGCTCATCAATGAGTGAGATCGGCTCATAGGATGTTGTCAGATCAAGCACAGGAAATTCCCATGTACCGCTTATGTAAGTCTCTTCATCGACCTTACCGTTTACGACCTTGAAGTCGGTGAATGTGAGAGATTTAATCATGCCCCATTCAAAATCACCGGAGTAGTTCATGGCATATACGAACTCACGCTGATTGGGAACAGTCTCGTCATATGGCAGGAACGTGAGTCTTCCGTTCCAGGCACCATGATTTCCGCCCCAGTCCATTTCGGGTATGCCGCCGCCGAAATCATACTCCTGATCTGTATCCGGATGCTCTGCGTCAAGCACCATATCAGCCGGCGCAATGATGTTTCCGAACAGATAAACATGACAATTATCAGAAATAAATCCATGCAGGTTCACCGTAGTATCTCCGCTTACCGCAGACAGACCAAGCTCACGGTAATAATCGTCATAGATACGGCCTTCGCTTTCAGCGGCAGGCTCAGATTCCCCGGTGTTCTGCGTAATAAGCTCCGCATTCACATCGTTCTGCGTGAAATAGGTATCCGCCTGCTTGTGGATATTAGTCGTGATGGCATACGCACTTACACCCATCACCGCAATACCCGCTGCCGCCGCAGCCAGTACAGGCATTACACGTACTGGCTTCCTGCGAAGCTCCGGCGTATTCTCAGGCTCCGCACTCATGCAGGTGCTTATTATACGTTCCTCAAAGTTTTCCCTTGTGTTCAGCTGCTCGAATGCGTCTTTGTAACTTCTTTTCATAAGTGACCTCCTTTTTCGTTCATGATGGCTTTCAGCTTTTCTCTTGCTCGTGATATGCGCTTTGACGCTGCACTTTCGCTTATTCCGAGGATCTCCGCTGTCTCACGTATAGAGCAGTCCTCAAAGTAATAGAGGTGCAGAGGCGTGCGGTATTTCTCTTTAAGCAGAAGCACAGCCTCAACTATTCCGCTGTGGCTGAATGTGTTCTTCGCCGGAATAGTCTCTGACAGCTCCGTACGCTGCTTGTGCCATACGCTTTTAAGCTGATTCTTGCACCGGTTTATGACAGAACGTATAAGCCACGCCCTTTCATGCTCAGCGGACTTAAACTCAGGCTTTTTCTGGTAGTATGTAAGAAATACATCCTGTACAATGTCCTCCGCTTCGGTCATGTTCTTCATATAGGTGAAAGCAAGCTTCGCAAGAGACTGAGAATAGGTTTCTGCAAGTGTGATAAAATGACTGTCAAAAAGCTCTTTGTCCATTCTCGTTTTCCTCCTTTCACTATATATACAACTGAGTCAGGCTTTTCCGGACGTATGATAAAATAATTTTTCAGGCAAATGAGATTTTTCCTCCTGCTCATTTGTTTTATATACAAAGGCATTCTTATATGCACCAAAGGAGGAATGAAAAATGAAGCATATTTTCAGAAACATAAGAATGTTCATCGGGAATGAGAAGATGATCTTTGCGGTGATAATGATATGTATTATTTCATCTGCCTTTATATTGAATTTTTCATACGGCTTATACAAAAATTTTCAGACGGCAAAAAACGTGGAAACAGAGAGCCTTAGTCAGCTCGCTCTGGAAATAAATAAGGAAGCTGCACCGACACACGCAGAGGTTAGACAGTTCGTGGAATCGTTATCTGACGAAACTGTAAATCAAATGACGTTTTATGTTTCAGGTAAAATAGACAGCTTAAATGATAGCGATTTTCCTTATATGGAGTCAAGATTTACATACAGTAATGGGGAATATTCTGTTCCAACTGAATTTCGTGAAAATTCTGAGGAGCAATTGAAATTCGGAAGAATGATAACCGATGAAGAAGAAAAAAACGGCGAATATGTTGCTTGTATAGAAACAGAATGGAATAGTGATAAACCTGATGGTTCCATTCAGGATATGGTGATAAATGATAATACACTTTCCTTTATGAATAACGAATACAGAATTGTTGGAGGCTGCGGTATAGTCAGTAAAATGGTCATTCCGTTTCTGTCAATACCCGATGATTTTGTGTATGATGATGTAATCATTTTCAGCTTTGATAAATCATTGAACAGAAGTATGTATAGCGAGATCATTATGTCATCCGATAAATATATGCCCATGGCACTAACTTTCCCTGAACTGAAGCTTCCGGATACCGATACAATATCAATATTCGACAATATTATCGCAATTGCAATATTGATCTCAGCTTTTTCTGCTTTCAATTTTGTGCTGCTGTATCATTTCATACTGAATAAGCGAACTCACGATCTGGCTGTTCTGAGGATATGCGGCTGCAGTAAGCTTAAGTCATTCAGCATCTATATCGGAGAATGTCTGCTTGTAAGCGTCCCATTCTATATTGCCGGCACTGGATTTTATATTTTCCTGCTGAATACGGTTTTGAAAAAAATCTATCCCTATATTTCGGAAGTTTATTCTCTAAAAGTGTATGTAGTCATATTTGCAGTCTACATAATTACACTTGTAGTCGTAGTAGGCATTATGATATTGTCACATATCAATAAATCGATCGTCAGCCAATTAAAGGAGAAGAGAATATGATACTTTTAAAAACCGCATGGAATGAATTCAGAAAAAATATCGTAATGAATATATTTATCGTTTTACAAGTAGCTGTTTCCCTTGTAATAACAGCAGTAATGATCTCTACGATAAGCATTCGTTCTCAGTATTACACGCCTTTCAAGGATATATTCACATCGAACGGCATGTTTTTGAAGTTTACCTCTTCTCCCAATTTTGACACTTCACAAATGAATATATATGATTTTTTAGATAATGACGATATATTAAGTGAATGTCCCGATGCTGAAAATATTTATTCTTGTTATAACCTGTTCGGATATATAGATAGTTTCAATTCGGAAGAAGGCTATATACTTCAGAGCTATGATGACGAATGGATCGAAAGATATGAGCCTGAAATGGCAGAAGGAAGGTGGCTCACTTCCTCTGTATCATCAAATCAGATAGAAGTTGTTGTATCCGAAAATGATTACGGAGTTAATGTTGGTGATTTGTTATCATTTACAGCTTTCAATTATCCTGAGGAAGTAAAGTTTACAGGAAAGGTAACAGGAATATTTAAAGACAACGCTAAAATTGTTGGAGGAAATCTGTACGATTACGGAAGTACAGATATGAACTTTAACAGTTTGTATTATCCGTTTAATCATCAAATTGAGGGACAGATTGCAATACTCGCTTCACACACTGCAATTCAAAGCATTACAAATGATTCTGAACTTATGTTTGATATTGATTACGCTGTACAGCCAATTATCTCAAGCGTCATTCTCACGTATCCGGACGATGTAAGCAGCGAGCAGATAGAAGCCGATAAAGAAAAATTATTGCAGTATGGTTATGCAAATGCAGTTACATTAGACGAATTGAATGATAACAGTATAGAATATCTGCTTGAAAAGGCTGAGATGTTTTTTCCGATCATCATCATACTTTTCATACTTGCATCTGTAAGCTGCATAAGCAGTTCGGCTCTTATTGCAAGAAAGAATCTTAAGAATTATGCTTTGTATTATGTAAGTGGTTTACAGTGGAAACATTGTTCTGCCGTAAATCTATTACATTCCATAATTTCACTCGTTTTATCAGTTGCCGCAGCACTTGTTGTTCTTTTAGTAATACCATATACCGAATTTGCAGACAGCATAAGAATAATCTGGAGCTGGTATGTAATTATTGCATTTGCAGTTCTGATTCTGCTGCAATTGGTGATTTCCATGATAATGCCCATGATCATCATCGGCAGAAGCTCACCCAAGCAGGTGCTGACGAGATAGTAAAGGAGAATGAATTATGATAAAGCTTGAAAACATATCAAAAATCTACAACAAGGGCAAGGCAAATGCCTTTCAGGCACTATATGATGTAAGCCTTGAAATAAAGGACGGTGAAATGGCAGCGATCATTGGCACATCCGGTGCAGGCAAGTCAACGCTTCTCCACATACTCGCCTGCATAGACAGCTATGAATCCGGAGAATACTACATAGATAATGTTCTGGTAAAGGATATGCCGGAGAAAAAACTGGCTAAGATACGGGGTGAAAGGATCGGCATGGTAATGCAGGACTACGCACTCATTGACGATTTCACAGCCATACAGAATGTTATGCTGCCTCTTGACTTTGCAGGAGCAAAAATATCCGGCAAGCGTGAACGTGCTCTTGACGCTCTGGAAGCTGTGGCTATGGCAGAGTATGCTGACAAATCTGTAAAGCAGCTTTCCGGCGGACAGAAGCAGCGTATCGCCATAGCAAGAGCTGTTGTAAATAATCCTTCTATCGTTCTTGCCGACGAGCCTACCGGCGCTCTTGACAGCAAAACCTCTGAGGAAATAATGGAGCTTTTCCATAGCCTGAACGAAAAGGGATGTACTATAATCATAGTCACCCACGACCAGAAGATCGCCCAGCAGTGCAGGCGGATAATACGGATCGAGGACGGCGTAATAGTATAACATATCATAACTGTAAAGGACCGCTGAAGCATCAAGGCTTACAGCGGTCCTTCATTTTTATATATACTTATCTCTTCTTAGTCTCAACTTCCTCTACCAGCTTCTGAACCAGCTCGTCAAGACCCATGCTGCCCAGATCGCCTTCCTTACGGCTTCTTACAGCAGCTGTGCCCTCTGCAACCTCGTTGTCACCGAGTGTTATCATGTAGGGAACCTTCTCCATAACAGCCTGACGGATCTTGTAGCCAACCTTTTCAGCACGGTTGTCAACCTCTACACGGAAGCCAGCCGCTTCAAGCTTATGAAGCAACTCATAGGTGTAGTCAAGATGACGGTCTGCAATCGGAATAAGTCTGATCTGCTCTGGAGCAAGCCACAGCGGGAATGCACCTGCATACTTCTCTATAAGGTAAGCAAGTGTTCTTTCGTAGCAGCCCAGAGATGTTCTGTGAATGATGTAGGGTCTTCTCTTTGAGCCGTCTACATCTACATATTCCATGCCGAACTTTTCAGCAAGCAGCATATCGATCTGGATAGTTACGATAGTATCTTCCTTGCCGAAAACATTCTTATACTGAATGTCAAGCTTCGGGCCGTAGAAGGCAGCCTCGTCAATACCTACTGTGTAGTTTACACCCAGATTGTCAAGGATCTTGCCCATAATAGTCTGAGCCTCTTCCCACTGCTCCGGTGTGCCCTCGTACTTGTTCTTCGGGTTAGCTGGATCCCACTGTGAGAAGCGGAATGTACAGTCCTCAAGCATACCAACAGTAT
>JAZNOB010000140.1:0-7703 GCA_045580565.1 Ruminococcus sp. | reverse complement strand
CAGCTACATAAGCGGAAGGCTGGGTATTCTCCCCGATATTCTGAATACTCTCTATATCGTCCTTGCAACGCTTGTTTTCGTTATTCCTCTCGGCGTGGGTGCGGCGATTTACCTTACCGAATACGCAAAAAATAAAAGGCTTGTGAGTATGATCGAATATGCGTCAGAAACACTGTCGGGCATCCCGTCCATCATTTACGGCTTAGTGGGAATGCTCTTTTTCTGCCAGTTCTTAGGTTTCAAGACTTCTCTTTTAGCAGGGTCACTTACACTTGTAATTATGAATTTGCCTACCGTCATGCGTACAACACAGGAGAGCCTTAAAACTGTTCCCCAAAGCTATCGTGACGGTGCATTCGGTCTTGGTGCAGGAAAATGGAGAGTAATAAGAACTGTAGTGCTTCCAGGCTGTGTTGACGGCGTTATCACAGGCTGTATTCTATCCATAGGAAGAATTTTAGGCGAGTCTGCGGCACTCCTTTTTACAGCAGGCTTTGCCCACGCCCTTAATGGCATTTTCGAGGGACTTACATCCCCCGGAGCCTCTCTTACCGTTGCACTTTACGTTTACGCAAAGGAACAGGGCGAGTTCGGAGTTGCCTTTGCAATAGCAGCGATACTTATGATCTTAACGCTTCTAATAAATTTTTCTGCAACTCTTGTCAGCAGATATTTTGCAAAAAAGCGTGCACTTTAACCGAAAGGAATGATACAATGAGCGATATAATGACAGCGAAAAACCTGAATCTATGGTATGACCAGACGAAGGCTCTCAAAAATGTGAATATAACTATCCCCGAAAAGAGCATTACAGCTTTTATCGGCCCGTCTGGCTGCGGAAAATCTACATTTCTTAAGACATTAAACCGTATGAACGACCTTATCCCTTCGGTTAAAATTACAGGTGAGGTCAGCTACAACGGACAAAACATCTATGACAGCTCAGTTGATGTAAATGAGCTTCGCCGTGAGATCGGAATGGTGTTCCAGAAACCTAATCCGTTCCCTATGAGCATTTACCATAACATAGCATATGGACCTCGCACACATGGCGTCAAGTCAAAGGTAAAGCTTGATGAAATCGTTGAGCAGTCTCTCAGAGATGCGGCTATCTGGGATGAGGTGAAGGACAGACTGAAGAAAAATGCCCTCGGAATGTCGGGCGGTCAGCAGCAGAGATTATGTATAGCAAGGGCACTTGCGGTAAAGCCGAAAATTCTTCTTATGGACGAACCTACATCTGCACTTGACCCTATCTCAACATCAAGAATTGAAGAACTTGCAATTGAGCTGAAAAAGAGTTATACTATTGTTATAGTGACTCACAATATGCAGCAGGCAGTCCGAATTTCTGATAATACAGCATTCTTTTTACTGGGTGAGCTTATCGAATATGGCGAAACGGAAAAGCTGTTTTCACAGCCGACAGATAAGCGTACCGAAGATTATATTACAGGAAGGTTTGGATAATGAGAAGCAGATTTGATGAGCAGTTAAATACACTTAACACTGAAATGATAGAAATGGGCGCACTCTGTGAGGAGGCTATCGCTCTTGCCTCAAAGGCACTAACTACGGGAAATGTGGCACTTGCTGAAAATGTTGCAGCGATTTCGTCGGACATCGACCACAAAGAGCGTGACATAGAGTCACGTTGTATGAAGTTGCTTTTACAGCAGCAGCCTGTCGCAAGAGATTTGAGACAGATCTCCGCCGCACTTAAAATGATAACCGATATGGAACGTATCGGCGACCAAGCTGAGGACATTGCGGAAATTATAACCTATCTTGAGGGAAAGACTGCTGAAGAAACGGTGCATATCCGTGATATGGCGGCTGAAACGATTTCAATGGTAACCAACAGCGTTGACGCTTATGTAAAAAAGGACACCGAGCTTGCAAAATCGGTTATTGCACACGATGACAAGGTTGACGAGTATTTCGACAGGATAAAGAGCAGTCTTATTAAAATGATTGCGGAGGATCCTGAAAACGGCGAATATGCTCTTGACCTGCTGATGATCGCAAAGTATTTTGAGCGTATCGGCGACCACGCAACGAATATCGCCGAGTGGGTGATTTTCTCCGTAACAGGTGAACACAAGAACACATAAAGGAGCTGATCAATATGATATGGTGCGTTGAGGACGACGCAAGTATCCGTGATATAGAGGTTTACGCCTTACAGTCAACAGGACTGGAGGCAAAAGGCTTTGAAGATGGCGACAGCTTCCTTTCTGCGCTGAAAACAGAGCTTCCCGACCTTGTAATTCTCGATGTAATGCTGCCCGGGACGGACGGCATAGCGGTGCTGAAAACTCTCAAAAGCACAGCGGAATACGTGGATATTCCCGTTATTATGGCAACCGCAAAGGGTGCGGAATTTGATAAGGTGCAGGGACTTGACCTTGGTGCGGACGATTACCTTGTAAAGCCCTTCGGAATGATGGAGATGATTTCGAGAGTAAAGGCAGTTATGCGCCGCTGCAAACCGAAAGCTGTTGCCCGGATTCTGCAGATCCGCGGACTGCTGCTGAACCTTGATGAAAGAACAGTAAGTATTAACGGAGAACGTATATCTCTTACGTACAAGGAATTTGAACTGCTGAAAATGTTTATGAAGAATCCCGGAATGGTTTTTTCAAGAGACACGCTCTACAATGAAATATGGGGTTCCGATTTTGTAGGCGAAACACGAACTGTTGATATGCACATCAGAACGCTTCGTCAGAAGCTGGGTGAATACGGAGGAATGATCGAAACCGTCCGTCACGTTGGTTATCGTATGGAGGTTAGAAATGACAAGTAGAATCTTTCGTTCCATATTTATTACTGCTCTTGCTGTTTTAGCAGCAGCTCTTGCAATTATAACAAGCTTCCTGTATGAATATTTCACTGACATTCAGAGAAATCAGCTTAAAGATGAGCTTTCAATTGCCTCTGTTGGAACAGAGCAATCGGGCGAAGCATATCTTGAAAATCTGAAATCGGATAACTTTCGTCTGACTTGGGTTGCTTCTGACGGCACGGTGCTTTTCGACTCGCAGGCTGACAAATCTGTTATGGATAATCATCTTGACCGTGAGGAAATAACAGAAGCATTTGAAACGGGAAAAGGAAGCAGCTCACGCCGTTCCGCAACCCTTACCGAGAAAACCCTTTATGAAGCGGTACTTCTTTCGGACGGAACGGTGCTTCGAATTTCAGTAAATCGTGCGAGCGGTTTTATCCTGCTTTTAGGAATGGTGCACCCCGTAATTATTGTTATAATAATTGCAGTTATCGTATCAGCGGTTCTTGCGCATAATATGTCGAAAAGAATAATTGAGCCGCTCAATAAGCTTGACCTTGATAATCCGATCGAAAATGACGCTTACGAGGAGATCACACCGCTTCTTAGCCGTATTCACAGGCAGAATATGAAGATCGAACGCAAGGCGGCAGAGCTTAATCGCAGAAAAGATGAGTTTGAGCTTATAACAAAGAATATGCGTGAAGGGCTCATTCTGCTTGATAAAAGCAGAAATATTCTGACTATAAATTCATCAGCAATGACGATTTTCGGTACAGATGAAAAGTGTGTGGGTAAAGAATTCCTGACAATAAACCGCAGACACGAAATAACCTCTGCAATCGAAACGACGCTTACAGACGGACACGCTGAAATTCGTATAAGACTTAACGAAAAGGAATATCAGTTTGACATTAGCCGTATTGAGACCAACGGCGAAACAGTCGGTGCGGTTATCCTTGCATTTGATATAACGGAGCAGGCTGACGCTGAACGACTTCGCAGAGAATTTACGGCAAATGTTTCGCACGAGCTTAAAACTCCGCTTCAGACTATTACAGGCAGTGCGGAGCTTATTGAAAACGGACTTGTAAAGCAGGAGGATATGCCACGCTTTGTAGGTCATATCCGAGAAGAAGCAGCACGGCTTGTAACTCTTGTTGAGGATATCATCAGGCTTTCACAACTTGATGGACAGACAGAGCTTCCGAAGGAAAATGTTTCACTTTTTGAGACTGCAAACGAAGTCTGCGGAGTTCTCCGTGACAGCGCAGATAAAAAGGATATCACGCTTTCTGTATCGGGCGACAGCGGAAATGTTTACGGAGTAAAGCATCTGCTTTTCGAGGTTATCTACAATCTTTGCGACAACAGTATCAAGTATACCCCCGATGGCGGTAAGGTTGAGGTTTATATTCTGGAAACAGAAAAAGAGGTAACGCTTACTGTTTCCGATAACGGAATAGGCATCCCCCCCGAACATCACGCAAGAGTTTTTGAACGCTTTTACAGAGTAGATAAGAGTCACTCAAAAAAATCAGGCGGCACAGGTCTTGGACTTTCTATCGTTAAACATTCCGTCCAGTATCACGGCGGGAAAATTTCAATTCAAAGCGAGGAGAATAAGGGTACTGCTGTTACGGTGGTTTTGCCCAAAAACATATAAATTTAAGCGGCCGAGAATGTTCGGTCGCTTTTTCTGTTTGGAACTTAAAGCTTATCAAGATGTGCGAATTTCTACCCGTACATATAGTTTGAGATAATTACGTCGCAGTTCGTTATCCCGTGTCTGCCTGTAGATTTTCAGCCGTATCTTACGATTTACTGCAGGGTATTGGATGCAACAAAATCACACGCATTTTCCGTGCAGAAAAGGTGCTGGATCCCATCGTCTGCTTCGATCAGCATAACCCCGACTACTTCAAATCAGACTACTGTCGGAAAGAATTTGACTGGCGTGTCAACGCTGATAAAATCGCAGCATAATGAACATCATCATGTCTGACTTGATATTTTTCCAAAAGTGTGTTATAATATCTGTAATTCTACGAAAGGAGGCGGTAACATGACCTATGAACTGCGTCACTTTGATACTGCACTCATGCGTTTCACTGCGACAGAGGATACAAGCTCGCCTGAGATAGAGATTATCTGGGTGAATGAGGAAAAAAGGGCGTTACTGCCTCTTGATATGAGCGCAGACAGTGACAGCGTTTCACGATGGCTGCGGCACAGAACGATACCGAAAAATCGTGCATACGTTCATAGCTTTCTCAGTAAATGCGGACTCAATCTCAATCGTCCTATGAGTATACTCAGCGTATCAAAGGGATTATCTCTTAACGATTGCTACTGGGTAGTCGAAGAAGGATTTGAGGGCGTCTTTGCAGAGTATAATCTGTATGAAAACAGATTCAGCAGAGTACTTGGATTGATTGCTTTTACAGGCTATGGCAGCTCGGTGAGAACTTCGCTGGCTTCGTGTCCTGAGTTCACAACTAACGGTATGCTCCCGAAATGCTGGCGAAGAGAAAACGGCGTTATCAAGCTTTATAAGGGTGGTACGAGTGGGGCTTCCAATACGGGCAACGAGCCGTATTCGGAATTCTATGCGGCACAGATCGCAGAAGTTCTCGGCATTAACGCTATTCCCTACGGACTTTCAAAATGGAAGGGTGAATTATGCTCTACCTGCGAATTGTTTACAAGCAAGGAGCATTCCTTCATACCTGTAGGCAGACTTGTCACAAAAGGCGGTATGAAAGCTGTTCGGGAGTACTATGAGTCTAAGGGAGAAGAATTCATCAATGCACTGGATGATATGCTGGTGCTTGATGCGATTATATGCAATGTGGACAGACACTTCGGCAACTTTGGATTTATGATCGATAACCGCACCAATACTATTACTGCTCCTGCACCGTTATTTGATCATGGCAGCTCGCTCTTCAACCTTGCAGGCAGGGATGATCTTGATTCAGATAAGGCGCTTAGTAATTATGCCGATACGCTTGTTCCATGCGTGTATGACGACTTCATCGGTACAGCTAAAAAGTTTCTCAGTAACAAACACAGGGACGGACTTCGCAGACTGCTGGACTTTCGTTTTAAGCGTCATTCAAGATATAATCTTGACAAAAAGCGTCTGAAGCTCATCGAGGAGCTGATACACAAACGGGCAAAGGAATTGCTCGGATAATAAAAACGATTATTCTGCGCCGTTTCATAAGAATACAAATCGCCGCTTATAAACAACTCATGGCTGAAGGTTCGTATCCTGTCACACGCTACAGAGTATATCCGCTTGAATTAAATTCAGATTGGTTCCGGAATACGATGGCAGGCAGCAGTACTCGCCGCCGTTGAACTCAGCAGTGTGCTGTGCGCACCTTCTTATAATATTGATTCAGCAGGTCACTCCGGCATGGTTCGGTACATGGTTCGGTACATGGTGCGGTGATTTTGTCATGGTGAACGGCAAGTACAGCGATAAGCTTAATGAAGCTGAGATCATGCGGAAAATCTACCAGAGTGAGTACGTCATCGCTCTTGACGAGCTTCCGGACTTTAAATAAGCATAAAAACCCTCTCCCGATCGGAGAGGGTTTCTGTTATTTCTGCCCATTATTCTTCCGGTACTGAAGCGCTGTCATGCCGTTTTTCTCCTTAAACTGCCGCATGAAATGATTCTCATTATTATAGCCGCAGTATTCGGCAATTTCCTGTACCTTGAAATCAGTATGTGTAAGAAGCTGCATTGCCTTGCTCATACGTGCGGAAATGATCTCATCCTTGATGCTTGTAAGGAACAGCTCCTTGTACAGTCTTTGCAGATGGCTCTTGCTGATACCGAGCTTTCTGGCGATATCGGGTATATTCCAGTCGGACTGAGGCTGGGATATGATATCTCGTCTCAGGCAATAGAGAAGCTCTTTATATGTAACATAGTGGCTTTCGGTAATGGATTTTTTCTCCTCGAAGTTTTCAAGGAGCTTCTGTACAGAGCGTTCAAGCTCCGCAGGCTTCTTTCCCTCAAGCTCCGCAATATCTGTGATAAGCTGAGGCAGATGCGCTGTGTCAGGCAGCAGCCGGCGCATTTCAGCTTCTGTCTGTGAAATGAACTGGTCAGTCTTTCTGTCAAGGGACTGCCTGTCTTCTGACGCCATAAGGACAGCAAAGATGCTTTCACCGATTTTTGCGTGAAGCTCTGCGATTTGAATAGCTTTAAGCGCATTCACCATAATACCGGCAATGTCATATGCTGAGTCAGCGGATTCTGTCAGCCACGATATCATTACGGCACCATACACAAGCTTCTGTTTCCGGAGCTGATGCAGCATATCCGGAAGCTTTTCTGTAAATCCACGCCTGTTGAGCATACCTGTTACAGGGTCAATGGTTGTAAACGACTCCATCTGCTGGTGTATATGGTTTACATAAAGTCTCTTCTGCAGTAGGTGCAGACCGTTGGCGATCGCCTCGCACCAGCTTACATACTGCTCGTTCATATCAATGTCCTCCGGATTGCTGTACATTGTGGCACTGTATCCGAATATCTGCCCTTTGCAATGGAGGGATGTGAGTACAATGACGCATGGCTCATGAGGCTCTGTCAGAGCCGGCAGGATATCTGAGCATGGGAAGAAATATCCGCTTTCCGCATTTTTGCCGTATCTTTTGGAAAGTGCAAGATATATTCTGTCGGAAAAACCATGCTGCCGGAACTGGTCGGGATTATCGAAATCATGCTTCCAGTCCTCGCAGAGACAAATGTCTATCCATTTCCAGCCACGGAGAATATGTCCTACACGATCGGTTTCCAGTATCAGTTCCTCCATGGATTCTGCGTCTGCCAGACGGTTGATGATATCTGTTGCGATAAAGGTTCTGTCAGAGCTGCGGGTAAGGTGCC
>JAZNOB010000139.1:0-6744 GCA_045580565.1 Ruminococcus sp. | reverse complement strand
GACCACGGCGAAGCCGTGGTGGAGGGATTGCAAGCGCAGAAAAACTGCGATTTAGCGTGTATTTCCAATCCCTCAGTCACGCCTTCGGCGTGCCAGCTCCCTTTCTCAAAGGGAGCCTTATGCGGAAATTCGACTTTTTCTACAAGCTGTCCCACAGAGTGCCCGCTCTGTGGGATTTCTTTTATGTGTCCTCATGGACTTAGCATCTTTTATGGACATCTTTATTATACCACGCATATCTTATGCCGTCAATGCGTGTTTAACTATATCGACAGAATATGCTATAATATTCCAGTCGGCGCTTCCGTCAGGAGGGAGGTGGAATACATGGAAATTATTCTTTCTTTCGTGGTTGATTATATTATAGCACATACTTCCTTCAATCTCAACTCTGCCCGAACGCAGTCCGACGATAATGCAATATTACAATAGTATAGCAGTACATCCGGAGCAGGTCGGCTGATTTTCCACTGAATAAAAACTTTTTCCCATCTCAAAAAAAATTGTGCATCTTAACGCTGTTTTTAAGATTAGTTTAAGAAAGAGGGATTATACTTAAACCATAGTGAAAGAACAGAACCTTTTCAAAATACGAAAGGAGCAATTATTATGAAGAAATCATTCGCACGCCGCACAGCTGCCGGCATTATGAGTCTGGCGCTTATCGGCACAATGTTTACAGCACCGATAGCTTCTGCAGCTTCACAGGGCGACGTAAACAACGACGGTGCTCTCGGCATCGCTGATATCGTTTCCCTTCAGAAGCACCTTATCAATGTACAGAGACTGGATAGAAACACACTTTCCATCGCTGACATGAACAGCGACGGCAGAGTAAACGTATTTGACCTTGCTATCCTGAAGGGTATGATCTCTAATCCGATCACAGACATCATCAAGATCCACCTGAGCGACAGCGGAATCACTGTTGAGAATGACACCAAGGGCGTTGTTTCCATCAGCGGCAAGATCGCTACTATCACAGCATCCGGCAATTATATCGTAGACGGCTCTATCACAGAGGGTCAGATCCTTGTAAATATACCGGATATCACTGTTGACGCTGAAGCAGTTGATATGACTCTCACAGACGTTACAATGACAAACAGCACAATGCCTTGTATCTACTCTCAGAGTACAGACAAGCTGAAGCTTAATATCGTAGGCAACAACACCTTCACAGATAACGCTTCCGCTGCATATACAGATATGGACGGCTGTATCTACGCTCTCACTGACCTGACTATCACAAAGAACAGCACAGGTACACTGAACGTCACATCCTCACTGAATAAGGGTATCTATTCCGATAAGGATCTGAAGATCAACGGCGGTACTGTAAATGTAAGCACAGACGTTGACGACCTGTCCGACGCAGACGCTCTCGTAGCTGACAATACCCTGTCCATCGACGGTGCGGCTGTAACAGTTGATTCCTCTGCTGACGGTCTCAAGTCCAAGGATGAAAACGTAGAGGTAGTTTCCGGTTCTGTTGAAGTCAAGGCAGGCAATGACGCTGTACAGGCTTCCACATCTATCGACGTATCCGGCGGTACTGTAGTTGCAGGCGGTGACAGAGGCTTCCGTCTTGACACAGCTGGTCTCCTGAACATCACAGGCGGTGACGTTATCGCAACTGCTACAGACTACGCTCTCTATGATTCCGCAGCAAGCGGCGCAGCTATTGATATGTCCGGTTCAACTCAGACAGTACTCTTCCTTGACTATGCAGCAGAGCAGACAAAGGATCAGGCTATCACTCTGAAGAATGGCGGCAATACTGCTTATGAAATGACAGCTAACAAGAAGTTCAGCTATGTACTGGTTTCCGGTTCAGGTCTCAGCACAAATGCAACCTATAACCTGTACACAGGCGGCGTTCAGCAGGGTCACACAAATGGTACAGCTGCTGACTTCGCAGTTACATCAAACGGCGCATACTTCACAGCAATCGCAGCTCTCGGCGGCGGCGCAGTTGTTACTCCTACAGATGACAATGTAGCAGCAAAGGTTTCCTTCAGCGGCAATTCTGCTACAGCATACAACGCAGCAGGCGCAGTTCTCACAAGCGCATCAAACCTGACCGTTTCCGGTTCAGTTGTAAACATCACAGTTCCCAGCGTTCTGGAAGTAAACGGTTCTTCTACCTCTGCACAGATCATCGTTGACTGCGACAAGACAACATACGCTGACGGCGTTTGCGAGCTGGATCTCACAGGTGCAGCACTCTCCAACAGCACAGCTGCTCCTATCTATGTAAAGCAGATCGGCGATGAGTGCCAGATCGTTGCTAAGAGCGGCAGCACAAATACTATCTCCGATGGTTCTTCCCATTCTGATACAAATTCCGACGGCGAAACTATCGCAGCTGCTATCTACGCAGAGGACGACCTGAAGATCAAGGGCAGCGGTTCTCTCACAGTAAACGGCAACTATCAGGACGGTATTGCTACAAAGAACGACCTGAAGGTATGGAACAGCACTCTCACAGTAAATGCTGCTGACGACGGTCTCAGAGGCGGTGACAGCGTTACTATCGGCGACGCAGACGATACAGATTTCAGCACACTGAATGTAACAGTCAAGACTACATCCGGCGACGGTATCAAGGCTAACGACACTGATACAACATCCGGCAAGGGCTATATCACAGTAAACGGCGGTACTGTAAATGTTACAGCAAACTCCGACGGCTTCCACGGTTCTCAGGCTGTAAATATCAACGGCGGCGATATTACTGTCAAGACAACAGGCTCAGCTTCTTCTACATCTGATGTTTCCGCAAAGGGCATCAAGGCTGGCTGCACCGATGATTCCGGCACAGCGATCACAGGCGTTATCAATGTAAATGGCGGTAACATCACAGCTGACACAACAGACGACAGCATTCACGCAAGCGGTACAGTTTCACTGTTCGGCGGCGTAATGGAATTGACATCAGGCGACGACGCTGTACACTCTGATACAGATGTAAATATCGGTGACAGCTCTGCTAACGACTATGATGATGTTAAGGTGATCGTTTACAGCGGTTATGAAGGTATTGAAGGTACAACTATCAACATGAACAGCGGTACAGTAGTATCAACAACAACAGACGACGGCTTCAATGCAGCAGGCGGTGCTGACAGTTCTGGTACTACATCACCTGGCGGCTGGGGCGGCAGCACATCTTCTGGCAGCGGTACTCTTAACCTTAAGGGCGGATTTGCACTGGTTAGCACAGCATCTGGTGACCACGATGGTTTCGACTCCAACGGTTCTCTGACAATCAGCGGCGGTATCCACGTAACAAACGGTCAGGACGCATTTGACTGCGACGGTTCCATGTCCTACACCGGCGGCGTATATGTTAAGAATGTCGGCTCTCAGATGGGCGGCATGGGTGGCATGGGCGGATCTTCCTCCATGACTGAATCCGTAAACGTATCCACATCTGTGAGCGCAGGAACAAGAGTCACACTCTGCGACGGCAGCGGCAATATCATCGTTTCCTTTATCGCAGACAAGACCTGTTCGAGCCTTGTTGCAGGCTGCACATCCTACAGCGGCGCAAGCTTCTACACAGGCGGCACACCGTCCGGTTCCACATACTTCCAGCAGCTCGACCAGACTCAGCTTGCAGCATACGGCGGCACACTCTCCGGCGGCACAGCAGTAAGCGGCAGCGGTTCATCCTCTGGCAATCAGTGGTGGTAATATAAAATAAATTTGCATAGAAAAATCTTCCAATCCAAACTCCTACTATAAAGAAATCGCATCCGAGTGATCGGGTGCGATTTCTTTGCTATATGCTTGCTTGAACTGTAAATTACCGATTTTTCCGCTTCAGGAATCCCACCGATGCACACACCGGCACGGCGAATGAAAATGCAAGGGATGATATCCAGCCCATGGCAGTAAGTGCAACAGTGCCGAATATCACCTGCATTGCAGGTACAAGAACTGCTGCAAGAAGTATGATGAGTGATGTCAGTACTGCGCCGATAAGTTTTACATTATTCCCATAAGGTATCCGCAGCAGGCTCTTAGTTTCTGACTTGCATTCGAATACGTGCACCAGCTGGGATATTACCAGCGTGCACAGTGCCGCAGTCCTCGCTCCTGCAAGACTTCCCTCAGTCCTCAGAGCGACTGTAAATGCGCCAAGTGTGCACAGACCAATAAGCACGCCTCTCAGCCCTATCTTCTGCATAAGTCCGCCTGAGAAAAAGCTCTCGTCCTGACGTCTGGGCGGCTTTGTCATGCTCTCCGGATCGGGCGGCTCAAGTCCCAGAGCAATCGCCGGCAGACCGTCAGTTGCAAGATTCACAAGGAGAAGCTGTACCGGCAGAAGTGGCGTTGGCATTCCCATGAGAATACCCAGAAACATTGTCACCACTTCGCCTATATTGCAGGAGAGAAGATACCGCACGAACTTGCGGATATTGGCGTAAACGCACCTTCCCTGCTCCACTGCACCCACTAAAGTGGCGAAATTGTCGTCCAGCAGCACCATATCTGCCGCCTGACGTGCCACATCTGTACCATCCTTACCCATTGCTACCCCCACATCTGCCGCCTTGATGGCAGGTGCGTCATTTACACCGTCGCCGGTCATTGCAACGACCTCGCCCTTGGACTGAAAGGCTCTCACAAGCCGTAGCTTATGTGCAGGGCTGACTCTTGCAAATACGCCGTATCTGCTGGCTTTCTGAGCAAGCTCTGAGTCGGACATCCTGTCAAGCTCTGCGCCTGTGAGAACGTGCTCAGCCTTCGGTATGCCTGCTTCTTTTGCAATAGCCGCAGCTGTTTCGGGATGGTCGCCCGTTATCATAACAGTCCGTATTCTGGCCCGTGCACATACTGATATAGCCCTTTTTGCCGCAGGTCTGGGCGGATCCTGCATTCCGCAGAGTCCTGTGAATATGAGGTCGTCTTCGTCAGTGCCGTATGCAAAACCCAGTACTCTCAGAGCCTTTCCGGACATTTCAGCCGCAGATCTCTCTGCTGCACTTTTCATCTCCGTATCAAGGGTCACAACGCCCATCTCAGTGCAGCATCTCCGGCACATACTCAGCAGAACATCAGGAGCGCCCTTTACGTATATTCTCCGTATGCCCTCAGCTTCCACTGTCACCTGCATATATTTTCTGTCGCTGTCAAAAGGCTCGATTCCGATTCGCTTATACTGCTGCCGGATCCCTCTTACGCTCAAACCTGCTTTTACTGCCGCACCGAGAATAGCTGTTTCTGTAGGATCACCGTCATTTTCCTCAGCTGTACTGCAAAGAATACCGCACAGCAGCTGTTCCTTCAGCGCAGGCTCTATTTCAAGGCTGACAGCTTTTCCGCTTCGGAGAACAGCCTTTTCGGAAACCTGAAAGGATCTTCCGGCGGCAGTCATCTCCGTGACGGTCATTCGGTTTTCAGTAATAGTTCCCGTCTTATCTGAGCAGATTATATTCGTACAGCCAAGAGTTTCAACGCTGTGGAGACGGTTCACAAGAGCGTTTTTCGTCCGCATTCTGCTTACGGCAAGTGCAAGTGCGATAGTTACAGTTGCGGGAAGTCCCTCCGGAATAGCGGCGATTGCAATAGTGATGCCGGTCATAAGCATATCGAAGAAAGGCTCGCCTCTGAGAACTCCTGCAAGGAAAACGATTATGCACACGCCTATACACAGCAGCCCCACAGCCTTTCCCAGTCCTGCAAGGCGCTTCTGGAGAGGAGTGAGAGAGTCCTCTATGGATGAAAGGCTTTCCGATATCTGTCCCATCTGAGTGGCGGTGCCGGTGGCAATAACGATGCCCTCTCCGCTTCCTCTTAGAACGCCGGTACCGGAATATACAACGCCTTTCTGGTGAAGCTCATTGCTCTGGGGCATGGGTGACAGGGCAGCTTTTGAAACGGGCGCAGATTCGCCTGTAAGGGCTGATTCCTGCACAGCAAGCCCCTGAGCGTCGGTCAGTGCAAGATCCGCCGGAACATTATCGCCAGCCTCAACACGCACAAGGTCGCCGCATACCAGCAGGCTTGCAGGTATCTTCTTCCACTCGCCGTCACGGCAGACCGATGCTTTCGGGGCAGTCATATTCCGCAGTGCTTCCAGAGTTCGTTCGGTTCTGTATTCCTGCGCAAAACCGAGAATGGCGTTCAGCAGTACGATAAGTATAATGGTTACAGCGTCTGTGATCTCTCCCAGCAGTCCGGCGATAACTGCGCCTACAAGCAGTATCATTACCATAAAGTCCCGGAACTGACCGAGGAATATCTTCATTGCACTGTTCTGTTTCCCTTGAGCAAGGGCATTTTCACCATCCTGTGCAAGACGCTCCTGCGCCTCACGTTCAGTAAGTCCCATCATATAAGTGCACCTCCTGAGAGTATAGAATGAAGCCGCCGCCTCGCTGCAAAACAGCTGATTCACTTACAGGATATGCCAGCAGAATGATTTTGAGAACATTGAAAGGTCTTGACTTTTTGAAAGAAGGTGTGGTATTATAAATTGTAGTTTAGCGTGCAAAGCAAATGCGCAAAGCGCACCGCCCAAGGCTCCCCTTAGTAAGGGGAGCTGTCAGCGTAGCTGACTGAGGGGATTGTAAAAAGCGCAGTAACGCTGAAATTTCAGCCTACTTTTCTACCCGCAATCCCCGACCTCACGCCTTCGGCGTGCCACCTCCCCTTACTAAGGGGAGGCTTTCGAGGTGTGCCTTCGGCACATATAAACTACAATTCACACACTTCCCTTCCTGCGAAAAGATC
>JAZNOB010000138.1:0-3392 GCA_045580565.1 Ruminococcus sp. | reverse complement strand
GGGGGGATTTTGACAATGTGCGGAGCACACCGACCAAGGCTCCCCTTAGTAAGGGGAGCTGTCACGCCTGCGGCGTGACTGAGGGGATTGTAAATACCCCAACATTTGATAGACAACCTGTAAAACTATACCATAAGCATTCTGCGAATCCATGAAGACTCCAGAACGTCGTAAACATACTGATTCGGAACACCTGTTTCAAAATAACGGGAATTGTCCCCTCCAAGCATCCTGACAGCAAATGCACCTACTGCTCTGGAGCGTGACTGACCGCCGTAGCAATGGATGAGCAGGGTGTCAGCGTTCTTATGGCTGTTGATAAAGTCTATGATCTGCTCGGCCTGTGAATCGTCAAAAAGCTTTGCACCTTCCACTTCCCTTACCACATCATCGAAGTACAATGTCAGTACGCCTTTGCAGAATTCATTTTCATTGAAGGTAAACCCAAATCCCTTGGTGTGGGTATCCTGAATAGAGATAACGGCGTATGTATCAGTTTGCTCCGCCGCATCATTCATTCCATTTGGATAAAAGTGGGACATCACATACTCGAATGCGTCAAAAACAGATTTGACCATTACACGTTTCATATTTCCTCCTTATCTGTGTACCTAAGCACACAAAAGAGAAAACTGCGTAAATTTACGCAGTTCTTCTCGTGGTTTCGTATTACTCCTTGGGTGCATTGTTATATGCTTCCTCATAGAACTGTTCCTGTGAATTTATCTCCACACCATATGCAACAGCGTGCTGATAGGAGCCGTCAGGCTGCTGTATACGAGCCTTCACATTATCCTGCATCATAAGACGGAACATAGCGACAATACGTTCTTTGATGCCTGTATCAAGCACCGGAACACCTATCTCGACACGTCGCACTGTATTTCTTGTCATGAAGTCAG
This sequence comes from Ruminococcus sp., assembly GCA_045580565.1. Taxonomy (GTDB): domain Bacteria; phylum Bacillota; class Clostridia; order Oscillospirales; family Ruminococcaceae; genus Ruminococcus_C. The sequence continues at coordinate 2,490 of JAZNOB010000138.1, read as the reverse complement.
CAGATGAAATAAACACCTTAGCCTCGTCACCGTCACCGAATATATAGATTCTGTGATGTTCAAGGAATCTGCCTACAATACTTCTTATAGTTATATTCTCACTTTCACCAGCTACACCTGCAATAAGGCAGGATGTACCTCTTACAATAAGCTGAATATTCACGCCAGCAATAGAGGCCTCGATCAGCTTTTTAATAAGCTTCTTATCAGTAAGTGAATTTACCTTAACTCCTATATATGCAGGCTTTCCCTCAGCAGCCTTTTCAGCTTCAGAGTCAATCATCTCAATAAGCTTATTCTGGAGACAATTGGGAGCAACAAGAAGATGATTTGTCTCAGTAACAGTCTGTCCCATGCACAGAGCGTTAAAGACCATACTCGCCTCCTGACCTATTTCCTGATCAGCAGTCATAAGTGAAAAGTCGGTATACATCTCAGAGGTCTTTTCATTATAATTGCCTGTGCCAATCTGAGTAATGTAAGAAATCTGATTATCCTTCTTCTTAGTGATAAGACAGAGCTTGGAGTGAACCTTCAGCTTATCAAGACCATATATGATACGGCAGCCTGCATCCTCAAGCCGTCTTGACCACTCGATATTGTTCTCCTCGTCAAATCTTGCCCTCAGTTCAACAAGAACCACAACATCCTTTCCATTCTCAGCAGCTTCAATAAGCGCCTCAACAACCTTACTATTAGTGGCAACACGATAGAGCGTCATCTTGATCGATACGACCTCAGGGCTTCGGCTTGCCTCTTTAAGAAGTCTGAGGAAAGGCTTCATACTTTCATAAGGAAATGAAAGGAATCTGTCCTTTTCCATTATCTGCTCCATCATAGACTTATCAGGAATGATGTCAGCTGGCTTCTGCGGCACACGTCTCGGGAAAAAGAGCGATTTGTCGTGACGAAGCATATCCCTGACCTTTGAGAAAAACGAAAGCTTCAAGGGTGCTTCTGAGTGGAAAACCTGGGATTCATCAAGCTTCAGATACTCACAGAGCCTTGATATGACCGCCGGATCCATCAGGCGTGAAAACTCCATCTTAACAGGCTGAAGTCTGCTTCTCTTTCGGATAAGCTTTTCCATAGCCTTTCTGTAATCTTCTTCCTTTGTAATAGCATTTTCTTCCGTATCAATGTCAGCACTTCTGATTATGCGTATAAGAGTCTTGCTCTTGATAGTGTGGTGCGAGAAAATGTCCGGCATAAAATGGAGAATAAGCTCCTCAGAGAGAATAAATCGGCGTGTATTTCCAGGAAGCGGTATCAGTTCAGGAATAACTGTGCTTGTACACGGCACGATACCAAGCTTTTCGCTGCCTTTCTTTTCCAGGACAACAACAGCATAAATCGCCTTATTATGAAGGAACGGGAACGGCTGTTTTTTGCCAACGATCTGTGGTGAAAGCAAGGGTTCGATCTCTGCCTTGAAATACTTCTCAAGATATCCGGCTTCATTATCGTTTATGCTGTGGAAATCAACTATCTCAACGCCATGCTCTTTAAGTTCAGTGCAAAGCTCTCTGTATATCATATCCTTCTCATGAAGAAGCATTCTGGATTCCTTGAAAACGGCACCGAGCTGCTCCCTGGCAGTCATATAAGTTTTGTTTTCCTTTTCATCAGCAGGCATATCAAAAAGCGAGCCTACACGAACCATGTAAAATTCATCAAGATTGCTCTGGAATATGGAAATAAAAGAAAGCTTTTCGCATAAAGGTACACGCTCATCCTGAGCCTCCTCCAGTACTCTATGGTTGAACTTGAGCCAGGAAAGCTCACGGTTATCATAACAGCTATATTTAGGCATACTTTCTGCCTCCTATCTAAAGCGAACTAAATCAAGCAGTGAATACACTACTCCAATTTTTATTATACACTATAATCCGTCAATTTACCACACATTTTTAGTAAACTGTATATTATTTTTGTGTTAATATCACGGATTGATTAGATTCATATAGCCGCAAACATTACTATTTGCTACATAAAACGGCTCTCAACCAAAAGTTGGGGGGATTTTGACAATGTGCGGAGCACACCGACCAAGGCTCCCCTTAGTAAGGGGAGCTGTCACGCCTGCGGCGTGACTGAGGGGATTGTAAATACCCCAACATTTGATAGACAACCCATAAAACAAAAAAGACCTCATCCGAAGATGAAGTCTTATTTGGTGACCCCTACCAGACTCGAACTGGTGATGCCGCCGTGAGAGGGCGGAGTCTTAACCGCTTGACCAAGGGGCCATATTGGTGCACCATCGGGGACTCGAACCCAGGACCCACTGATTAAGAGTCAGTTGCTCTACCAACTGAGCTAATGGTGCATGAAGCAGAGTATCTAAGTACTCTGCAATTTTAAGTACCGGCATCGACCAATTTTCCCGGGACGTCGCCGTCCAAGTATCGTAGGCGCAATAGAGCTTAACTTCCGTGTTCGGGATGGGAACGGGTGGGACCTCTATGCCATAAACACCGGTTTGAAAAA
>JAZNOB010000137.1:0-10489 GCA_045580565.1 Ruminococcus sp. | reverse complement strand
CCTGATATGTTGGAGACAGATGATCCCTCCAAAAAGCCATCGGTAAGCAATACTGTAAAAGATAGTGCCGGAAATGAAGATACGGAAACAGTAGAGCTTAATAATCCTTATACATTGAGCAAAACGGGTTCGTATGACGCTAATACCGGTCAGGTAGTATGGGAAGTTACGGTTGAGAATACAACAGGAAATAAATCAACACTTAATGGCGTTGTTCTTACAGATGATGCGTTTAAAGATCCTTCTTGTAATATTACTCTTGTTTCGGCAAGTTATGATTACATCGGTAATCTGACTGCACTTAGCAGTACGGGAACTGAAATAGTTGTAGGTTACACGGGATGGTACGGCGGAAGCGAAAATAAAGAATTCGGTACCGCTACTCTTGACAGAACAAATGGTACAGTAGCCTTTGCAAATAGGGAGTTTGGTTTCTATAAGATTGTATTCAGATACACGTCACCTGTCGATCCGGCAGATATGGTTAATGGTACTGTTCAGACCAACAGTATTTCTGATAACAAGGGAAACAGAGATTCAGCTTCTGCTACACCATCAGATCCGTATACTCTCGGTAAGGACGGTATGTACGATGCTGAAAACGGTGTAATAATTTGGACGATTAATGTAAGAGTTCCTACAGGCAGCAGCCTGTCGCTGAATGATATTGTTCTGACTGATGATGCTTTTGAAGGACTTACGGCGGCTGATATTAATATCAGTTCTGCATACTCGAAGAATGAGAGCCTTTTCAAGCTGTCAAGCAGTGCGGATAATGTTGTTAAGATCGGTAAAGACTCTGTAGAATACGGAAGTATGACAATTGAAGGTAAAAAGATTACCTTTAGTGATGCTGATGGAAAGCTTTTGCATGATGTAACATTTACTTACACAACAACCCCGACATCTGAACAGTTGGCTGCTCAGGCAACGGTTACAAATACAGTTTCTGATAATAATGGTCACGGCGTAACAGGAGAGGTAACTCTTACAAATCCGTATACATTAAGTAAGAGAGGTAATTCCTATGACGCAGAAAGCGGACTCATTACATGGGAAGTAACTGTATCAAACACCTCAAATATAAGTACAGCTTCACTTAACGGAGTTGAACTTAAAGACGAGGCGGTCAAGAATCTCGTTGGAGATATTGTAATAGTTTCTGCTTTATATAACGGACATAATCTGAGCGAATTAAGTAATCAAAATAATGTAATTACTATCGGAAACAGTAATTACTATATTTCAAGTATAAATGGTAATATTCAGCTTGAATATGCTAAGCTTACGCTTGATACCACAGATGGTAAGATTACAATTGAAGATGTAGCAAATGATTATGGTATCGATACAGGCCTGAAGACAATAACCTTCAGATATCAGACAAGACCTACTGAAGAGCAGGTTGCAGGTCAGCAGACAGTAACAAACAGTATTTCAGACAATAAGGGTCATATAGATGTCGGTGGAAGCGTTTCAATAACGCATAGAAATACCTTCGATAAGAAATTTGTGAGTGCTACCGGAGATAGTCTTGTTTACGGCAATAACGATATAACAGGTCGCAAGCTGAGCTGGACTATTGAGTCGCTCAGAGATGGTGGATTCTCATCAGAAAGTCTTATTCTAGTTGATGAGTTGACTGCTAATAACGGTGGCCAACATTACATTACAGACGAGGATTGCAGTAAATTGACTGTAAAGGCTAAGGTTAAAGCAGCCGATGCTTACACGCCTCTGACAGCAGGTACTCACTATACAGTTGTATATTATGATGCTTCGGATAAAGTGATTGAAGCTTGGGACGATGAAACAAAAGCCGTTAAGTATGAAATTCGCTTTACAGATGCTGTGGATACTGAAGATTATCGATATGTGACTGTGGAATACAGAACAACAGCAGATATTTCAAATGTAACAGCTGAAAGCGGAGCGTCAGCTCCTACACAGGCAACATATCAGAATAATGCAACCTTCGGCGATAAGAGCGACAATGATAATTATACCTTCACCCGATATCCTGACGATTATGTTGAAAAGATCAGCGTTTCTGTCAATAAGGAATGGGCAGACAAATCAGGATATCAGCAGCAGGATATTCAGGTTCAGCTCTATCAGCGTGTTGAAGATTCTGATGAATGGATTCCTTATGGTGATCCGGTAACGCTTTCAAACAACAATCAGTGGAACAGCACATGGAGTGAGCTTCCTGAGACAATTTCAGACCGTACCAAGAAGTATTATTACAAGGTTGAAGAGATTACAGATGTTGACGGATATGAACCTTCTTATTCATGCGGTGAAAGCGGACTAACAAGCGGAAATATTACTATTACAAATAATGTTTCTGAGGATTGTGATAAGGTAGCTCTTGATAAGAATGGCAGTGCTCTTGAAAATGGTTCCTCAATTCAGCTCAAAGATCTCACAAAGGCAACCATAGACGGTACAGAATATTATGTAATCGGTTGGAAGTTAACTCCAAGCAAGAGTGGCATGACTCTGACAGATACAATTGTGGGAGCTGACCTTTGTACTGATAGTACTTATAAGCCAGTCGGCGACTATGGTTGGGGGAACTTTTACCAGCTTTACGAGGGTACAGGTGAGAATTGTTATCAATATGATAGTTCTACCAAGGTGGCTACTTTCTATAAGGCAACCTGGCAGTCATTAACATATTATACAAAAATCCCTGTAGCTGATGTACAGTTCACAGAAGAAATTCTTACATACGGAGTATCAAATACCATCAGAACTCCAAGCGGTAATGAGACAATGTCTAATGTTGTAATTGTCCCTGACAGCTCATCTGGTGAAGGTGGAGATGGCGGAGATTCCGGAAGTGATCTGCTTACCAAGAATGGTAATACAACACTTATTCCCGGAAGTTTACAGTACACAATTCTCGTAAATCCGGATGGTAAGACGTTATCCAACAGCGGAAAAATTGATATTACTGACCTGTTCGATATTACAGATTATACTAATCTTTCACCTCAGCAAGTGGTAGAGCTTAATGCAAGCCTTAACTCAATTCAGGTTGAAGAGGTTACAGTAAGCTATGATGCAGACGGTAATCCGGTTTCTACACCGATAAGAACACTCGGAACAACTGAGTATTCATATACTGTTGAGTATAAGCCGGTTGAGACAGAGGTTAAGGAGTATGAATTTGCTGAAACAACTAATGTACCTGAATCAGGTTACAACTCAGCATGGCTTACAGACGATTGTACTCCTGGAGATGTGATTAAAGTTGCCGTTGGTAGTGATGGAACGCAAACCGAAGGTTGGCACATTCAGGCGATATTCTTCAAAAAGAATGAAAATGGCAGACTTCAAGTGAATAATATTTCTGATAAAAATACAAATGTATATGACTCTGAAAAAAAGCAATGGATAGCGACTATGACGGTTCCCGAATATGCTGAAAGAATGGTTATATATGATTGGTATAATGGAAATATAACATCCGCTGAAGCAACAGCAACAAAAACCACACAACTTTCAACAGCAACACTTAATGTCAGCGTTCCTGATGAAACACCATTACTGATAACATATTTCTATAATATCTCAGGTACAACTCTGACAGCAGGAGATTTTGTAACTACAAATAATACTGCTTCATTCAACACAGGTAACGCTTCAGCAAGTGATTCCACAGGTGAAACAAAATATGTTATCGTAGATTCAAACGCTACATCTTCAGCAAATCTTCCTCCTCGTATTCAGAAGGTAGATACAAATGACTACAGCGTTTCACTTGATGCAAAATTCAAGCTTGCTTATTATGACAGTTCAAGCGGTAAATGGGTGTTTGCAGCTTCACAGGAAACTGAAACAAGCAATAATGTAACAACCTATAAGCCAGTATGGACAACAGAGCTGGGCGGCGTTATTTCGACTACAGGTAATACAATTCCTGAGGGTTCACATGAATTCGCAATCGGTTCTATTGCTACAAGTCTTGATACAAACAAGCTTTACAAAATCATAGAGGTAAGTGTTCCTGGTGAATATGAAGGAAGTAATCTGACAAACAGATTCAATACGCTTCTGGCGGCTTACAAATCAGCAGGAGAGTCCTACACAGGTGACTATACCGCTTACCTTGCAAATTTCGTTACAGAGTATCCGAATGTTACTTCCGTAACGTTTGAACAGCTGCTTCAGATGCATCTGAAGGGATATAGCGGCGGACCGTATGATAATTTCTGTAATACGTTCCAGTCTACATTCTATTTCTCTTATGGCAGCGGTTCATATGAAGCTCCGGCTGGTTTCAGTGAAAATGTAATGACCGTTCCGATAAGCGGTAATTTGTCGCTGACAAACAGTAAGCTGATTGATATCAGTGCTTCAAAAACATGGGATGACATAAGTCTTACTGCGGAACAGAAAGCAAATGCTACTGTGCAGGTAGAGCTTTACTGGTCAACGGTAAAACGTGCAGACGGTTATCCTTCAACCCTTTATCCTGCAACAGCAGAAAAACTCGGTTTGCTTGATGAATTGGAAAATCCCAAAACCATTACCGGTCAGGGAGAGATTAAGTGGGAAAATCTGCCGAGCGGATATAATGGTAAACCAATTTACTATTACGTTAAAGAAACAGCATACACCATTGATGGAAAAGAATATAAGCTGAATAATGATGAATATGTGGCTGACGATACGGCCAAAGGTGATTATAAGCCTATTTTTAGTGGAAATGGTGCAAGCGGATCTGATACAACAATCGGAATTACAAATACAAAGGGTCTTGTGTTGCAGAAATTGTGGCGAGATTCAAGTAATAATCCTTTAGATACGATTCCGCTTACAGAGGTTCCTGTAAAGCTCTGGGGTACAGATTCAAGTGGTACGAAGAGATTTATCGGTGATTTTGTACTGACGTCCGCAAATGGCTGGATTCTTGAGATTCCAGACTCGTACGACCTGAGTGATTATGTATCATTTGAGGTAAAGGAGAATCTTACTAGCGATCAGCTTTATGGCTATACAATCAGTTACATCTATAACACAAACGGTTCGACAGGTACAATTCAGATTATCAATAAGGATTCAACTCCTACAGAAATTGAAGTGCTTGTCAAAAAGGAGTGGGGGGATGGAGCTGATAAGCATTCAGACGATCCAGTTACAGTCAAGCTTTACCGGACAACTGAACGACAGACTGATAATGGTCTTTCACTTGCAGCAAGCGGTGCATCAGCAATAAAAACGATTGTACTTGATGCATCAAACAGTTGGACTAATACGTGGACCGAGCTTCCTTATAAGGATGCTGCAACAGGCTTACGTTACTACTACTACGCAGTAGAAGATGCGGTTGACGGTTATACGGCAAGCTATGACAGAACCGAACGTTCATCGTCACAGTCGATTACCATTACAAACTATGTTCCCGGAAGTCTCGGTGTTGAGAAAAACTGGGTAGATGAAAACGGAACAGCAATCAGCGGCGGCAATAAAATGCTTCCCGATAATATCGAGCTTGAGATTTATCAGAGGCTCTATGTTGAGGGTTCCGATACATCAGATGTTACTTTGCCAAGTGGATTAAAGGGATATGCGTTTGGTGACTCAATTACAAATGGTTATGTAGCGGGTGTAAAATATTCTGATATTTTACAAGGTCTGTTGCGGACTAATGGATATGCAAATGCTTATTTTAATAATACCAGTACTGTAGGTCACACAATTGAACAAATTCATAGTGCAATCAGTTCAAGCTCGCTTGATACATCGTACGACATGGTTATTGTTATGGCAGGTACGAATAATCTGCTGAATACAGGCGATACGAATGATACGATGAAGGGCAAAATGGAAGATCTGCTTGAAACTGTATTTGACAAAGCCAGTGATGAGACAATAGTATTTGTAGCTGGTGTTCCGAGAATAACAGCGTTAGACTGGTATAGAAATGGGCGATCTGATCATTGGTGTTATATGGGCTCCGATGCTGAAACCTTAGCCACATATCAGAAGAAATCTGATGACTTGGTTGCAGGTTATAATACAATGGTTCAGAACCTGGTTGCAACATATAAAGCAAACGGAAAAACCATTTATTACGTAGATACTTATGAAGCAACTAAGGATAACCTTTCGGATGGATGTCATCCTGATGCGGAAGGTCAGGAAAACATGGCGAATGATTTCCTTGCTGCTATCAACGCTCATTACGGTGTAGGAAAAACCGAAGCACCTCCAGCAGACATTGATTACGTTCCGGGTGACCTTACAGCTGATGAACTCGTAAAGACAGTAACAGTTCAGCCAGATGCAGATGGCAACTGGAAGCTTAATCTCACAGATTTACCGGCTAAGGATTCGGAAGATAACTATTACATCTACTACATCAAGGAGAAAAGTGGAAATTATTCCGCAGCCTACCAGCATAACGGACAAATCTTAAATGACTCAACACAAACGATTCAGATTACCAATACGGTGTCAGCTGAAAAAACGCAGATAACAGTCAAGAAATTCTGGTATGATGGTGACGGCACAGGCAGACCGGACGCATTGACGCTAACTCTTCTTCAGAAGAATGGCGAAAACGGTACATGGAGTAACTATACTTCGGCTACACCGACTCTTACAAAGAACGGTAATGAATGGACGTATAATTACACTAATCTTCCCGTATATGATGAAAACGGTGACCTATATTACTATAGAGTAGAAGAAACTGTTGTTCCTGACGGCTACATCAAGATTTCTGAAACTAATAATGACGGAATTAATGCGGAGTCTGAGAACAAAACAATTACTCTGAAAAACTCAAAAACCATAAACCTTAAAATCAACAAGCTTTGGTCTATCGATAACCATGGAGTAGGCAGCATAAAGGTAAGAATCCATAGGTCTACAAACAGGAACGATGCACCGAATGCGGAGATCATCCAGCCGGATCTTGCGGTAGTTTCGCCGACAGGTGACATAACAATGACTGTCAATACTACGACAGGAATTACAGTGAATAAGGCAGGAGTTACAGTCACTTTCGATGATAACAGCATCGCTAGTGCGGTGGTGAGCGACAAAACAATTACAGTAAGCGGTAATGCGGTAGGAACAACTGTAATGCACATTACTGACGGAAAAACAACTGTTAATGTAAATGTTGAGGTTACTGCTGAGCCAACGTTGAGTCTTGAAATCGATAAATCGACTATCGAGGCAGGTGGCACAGCATCATTAACCCCGAGCATGTCAGACGGAAGTTCATGCAGTGGTATAACCTATACAGCTACTCCCAACGGAATTGTAAGTATTAACGGAAATACCGTTACAGGAAATGCTGCAGGCGAAGTTACTATCACAGCAACGCTTAACGGAAAAATTTCCAATGAAGTTACACTTAAAATTACACTTTCAGACAGCTTTACGCTAAGTGCATCGCCGAGTTCAACAGTAACAATCGGTGAGACTATCACAGTATCGCCAAGCCCGACTTACGGCACGTTTACTTATTCATCCAATAACACTTCAGTTGCTACGGTGGATGAAAAAACAGGTGTTGTAACAGGTGAGAGTGCGGGAACGGCAACAATTACTGCAACACGAAGCGATGGTGAAACTGCGGAGATTGAGGTTACTGTAGTGGAAGCTACTGAACTCTTGATTTTCAAGAATGGTGTTGATGTGACTGGTGCATATCTGACAATTGGTCAAAACCAAAGTGTTGTGTTGACAACCAATAAAGATATTGCAAGCTGTGATAATAATAATAGTGATTATTTCTTTACTGCACAAAAAACTGGCAATCGAGAGATTACATTAACGGGTAGCAACAATTTAATGAATTGGGATACTACTGTTACAGTTACTGACACAAATGGCAATCCCAAATATATTTATGTAAGAGTTGTTGAATATCAAGCACTTTCTGTAAGTCCAACTACATTAAATCTGACAGTTGGAGGAAATTCAGCAAACCTTACATCAAACAAATCTCTGACAATGGATAACATTACGTATGATTCACAATATGTCAATGTAACAGTAAACGATAAGACTATCACAGTTCAACCTGTTGCAGAAGGTACAACACAGATTACAGTAACTGTTGGTGATGAAACTCAAACAGTTAACGTAACAGTTTCAGCGGCAGGAAGCGGTGGAAACGAAGGCGGAGAATCAAATACTGTGACAGGAACTGGGGTTAGTGTTTCTACATATAATTCAAGTAATCCACTTATTCAGAATGCAACATTGGAAAAACTTGAGTTTTCGTTTACATATGGTCAGTATAGAGCTACTGACATTAAGTGCGTAACCAACGATGGTGCGACTATTACATTACTAAGAGCATGTTTTTGGAACAGTGAATTAACTGTAGAGAGTGTGAATAGTAATATTGAAATGAGTTATTCTAATGTGGGTACAACGTTAATAATTGTGTTTGCTAATGGTTTGGCTGTAAGTAGTTTGTATTTTGAACCGTACAATGGTTATGGAATTGAAACAATGAGCTACACCATCACTTATGCTTCAACAGCACCTGCAAGCTATTCTTTCTCACCAATGTCATTCAGTCTCAGAGACGCAGGAGAAGTTGCAATAATGAGCGACGAGGGAATAACATTTACAAACAACATTTCCAATGAAATAACGCTCAGCGCAAGCAGTAGTGCAACAGCATGGCAGTACATTGCAGAGAATCTTCCCGCATACGACAAAGACGGTAATGAGTATTATTACTGGATAGTCGAAGAAACAGTTCCCGGTTACACTCCGAGTTATAGCTACAGCGATAATGACAACGATACAATCGATGTTGATCAATGTATCAATGCAGCGAATCCCGGTGATGATCCTACGGCTACTGTTAAAAACACAAAGCAGGATACAACCTCAACCATGCCTTCAACCGGCGGAACGGGCACAACATGGTACTATTACGTTGGCGCATTCTTTATGATGCTCAGCGCAGCCGTACTCATAGTTCTTAAACGCAGACAGGCAAGTCAGCGTTGAAAATAATCATAAACCCAAAAACAATAAGCGGCAAGGGTGCGCCGAAAGCACCCTCCGCAACAACAATTTAATTTAAAAGGAGAATAATTATGACAAACTTTAAAAGATTTTCAGCTGCAGTAGCAGCAACATTAATGGCAGCTTGTATGGTAGCTCCGATGGCTACAATGAACGTTTCAGCGGCAACAGAAAACACAGTTACACTTACTTATGACAATGGCGATGATACTGGACATACATATACTGCTTACAAGATTTTTTCAGGTAAAGTTTCTGATGATGGTACAAGCTTAGAGAACCTTGCGTGGGCAGTACCAGATAAAGGTGCAGCTTTCCTGGCCGCATTACAGGAATCTGATTTGAAAGTAGATGACCAGAATACGACTTTAGGTAGCTTATTTACAAATTGTACAACACCTGCATCAGTTGCATTAATCCTAAAGGATTTCGGATACGACAGCGCTAAGGCTAAAGCTTTTGCTGAATTTGCAGTATCTCAGAAAGATAGCTTAGTAGCTGTAGTTGGTACAGAGGATAGTAAGATTACAGTTAATGAAGATGGTTACTATGTAATTGCTGAAAATGCACTTAGTAGTGGCGCAGAAAATAAAACTATGACTGCTTATTTACTTGGTATATATGATGCTGAGAGCGGTGCTGATATTGAAGTAAAGAAAGCATTACCTGAATTTACAAAGCAGATTCTTGATGTAAATGATACAACAGGTTCCGCTTCAGAAGCTTGGGGAACAGATGCTGACCATGATATTGGTGATGCAGTTTCCTTTAAGCTTATCGCTACCCTTCCTACAGATTATGATAATTACAAAGAGTACAAACTGGTATTCCATGATGCACTTCAGGATGGGGTTTTTGAATATATAGCTGATTCAGCTACAATAGCTCATGCTGGAAATACAGCAACATCAATTACTCCTACAACAACAACAGCTTGCGGAAAGACAAGTTCTGTAGGCGATGATTGCGATCTTGAATTTACAGTTGATGATGTAAAAACAGCATATCCAGCTGCTAAAGCAGGTGATACAATCGAGATTATCTATAAGGCAACACTCACTGAAAGTGCTAAAATAGGTGAAGAAGGCAACTGGAATGGTGCATATCTTGAGTATTCGAACAATCCTTACTATGAGGGCGATGGTGATACAACAAGTATAACTCCCGAATCAACAGTTGTAGCATTTACGTATCAGGTAAATGTTGATAAAATTGATGGTGCTACAGGTGACGCACTTGACGGAGCTGGATTTACACTTTATAAGAAGAATTCAGACGGTAACTACGTAATAGTAGAAGAGATTACAGGTGTGACAACATTTGTATTCAAGGGCCTTGATGATGGTGATTATAAATTAGAAGAAACAACAGTTCCTGTTGGTTATAATAAGGCTGATGATGTAGTATTTACCATTACAGCTGGTCACGCAAACAAAGCGCTTGATACATTAGTAGGTGGAGATAAGTTTACAGG
>JAZNOB010000136.1:0-3008 GCA_045580565.1 Ruminococcus sp. | reverse complement strand
CTTCGAGTACACTGTCGCCCCATGAGCAGGTAAGCTCTCCTGAGCCTGCCTGCAAGCCGTAAAGAGACGCATAAACCTCCATTGCATAAAGCAGCTGTGTGAGTGCATTCTGTAAGCTCTGCTGTATACGTGATGTCTGAGCATAGCTTCTCTGCTTGGCTGAGCGTATCTCCTCGGCTGTCTTTTCTACGAGCTGAGGGTCGGAGAGCGTGCCATACGCCAGACCGCAGGAAAACTCAATGCGCTGTAAGATGCGGTTAAAGCCGTTATAGATATTGCCGTCACGGATGGCAGGGGAAAACACCTGTATCATATCCGTAAGCTTTACATCCGGACGCAGCTCATGCCGTCTGAAAAGCCGCCTGAATGCACGTGGAAGCCGTTCTGAAAGCCCTGTGCCCTTTCTGTGCTGGAACAGGTCGGCAGATGCGTCAACAGCAAGCTCCGTACCCTCAAACTCCCACATGAGCCGCTCCCACTGTCTTTCAGCCTGAGCGAAAAGCTGTACAGCGTCAGCGTAAACAGATACGCCCAACGGCGAGTCAGGGTCAGTGTGATTTGCGGAAGGTACTCTGAATACTGAAAATAGCGGCTTCTGTACGTTCGCAATAGTCTGCACTTCCTGAAGCTGCTCCCAGCCGTCAGCATCCGAAAGGCTGCACTGTGCGCCGAGATGCTCCTCTGAAAATGAACAGTACGCCTTGTTTTCAACGGTGTATGTATGTGCGCTGCCGTCAAAGGAATGGGCTTCGAGGCGTGTATAATACCGTCCGCTGCTTTTCCTGCGCTCCATGAATACAGCGGCTGTGACCTCTCCTGCGGAATCAAAGGCGGTAGGTACATACCGGTCAGCCCTTACCATATCCACTACGATCTTATCGCCGGAAACGTAGGGCTTGAACGCCATGCTTCCAAGCGCAAGAGCGCATTCCGCCTTGCCGCAGAAGCTTTTCCAGAACCGCTGCATATGCTCATTCATGCCCTCATCGCTTGCCTGAATTTTTGATTCCGCAAGAACAAGCCTTGCCGCCTCTGACGCGACAGAGGAGGGAAGTCGCAGACAGCCGTCCGTTCCCATGTAGAGGCTGAGCCAGTTTTCGATTGCCGTCTGCATCTCCGGAGAGACTGTCTGCTTCGTCTGCTGCTTCTTAAACAGCAGTGAGCCTATATACTGAAATAAATTCATTTTTTCACCTCCTCGGAAAGTCTAAGGTCATTGAGTGTCTGGTACATAGCACCTCTCACAAAGTATCTCATATCGTCCATAGCATGGTCGTTTATTTTAAGCACGGTATCCTTGTCAGTATGCTTGTCGTCCCATCTGTAAAGCCCGAACTCCCTGATAATATCCGTGCATCCCTCGCAGATGCGTATATACCCGAGGCTCAGCAGTGCGGCTGTATCTCTGATGCCGTCAAGGACTCTGTTGTCCGCTTTCCACACACGAAAGTCGCCGTGCCTGTGGATGCAGGTGATGAAGCTTGCCGCTGACGGGTCAACGATAACTGCGTGGATATAGGGCAAAAGCTCTCCGGCAAGCTCTACAAGTGCCGCATAATGCTCCTCATCAGTACGGCTCATGCCCTCTTTGCGTGCGTCATAATAATACTCACGGACTCTGAGCGCACGTCCGCTGCCGTCAATATGCCATAAGCCAAAGGAGCAGGGATTTACCGTGCCATAGTCGCAGGAAATGAACCACTCGCCGGAATCAGGCTCAGGGACAGTATCAGGAACTATGTGGAGCTTTTTGCTGAAATTCGGATATACAAGTCCCTCTGCCAGTACCCAGAGACCGAGAATGTACCTCTCGTAGAAGACGCCTGTCCATGTGGATTCTATCTCCGCTATCTCCGAGGGAAGCAGCGTAGGATTATCATGAAGCGTGAAATGCAGGTGGAGAGCCTTTTTGCCTTTGGTGTTGCAGATCCACTCCTTGTAGAACCAGTGCTCCGAGGAATCCGGATTGCAGTTGAACCAGTAACGCCGCATAGGCTCTGACAGAGTACGTGCAATAGCCTGATCCACAAAGGAACGGGGCATAAGTGCCACCTCGTCAAAGAGAACTCCGGCGAGGGTGATGCCCTGAATAAGAGCGAAGCTGCTTTCATCCTTGCCGCCGAAAACGTAGAAGCGGTTCTGTCTGTCTCCGCTTCTGACTATCAGGAGATTGTCAGACCGCCGGTATGTCACCTCGTCGTAGTAGTCGGTGATGTCCGGCATGGAGAGCAGGGGAGTGATGATATTACGGCAGGCACTTGCAACAGTCTTTCCGCAGATGCCGAAGTTCCTGTCATTGAAAAATCGCATCGCCCAGTGAATGAAGCCGATTATCATAGAAACGGTCTTGCCGCTGCGGACTGAGCCGTCACATAT
Organism: Ruminococcus sp.; assembly: GCA_045580565.1. GTDB lineage: Bacteria > Bacillota > Clostridia > Oscillospirales > Ruminococcaceae > Ruminococcus_C. The sequence goes on along the minus strand of JAZNOB010000136.1, from coordinate 632 downwards.
GATCGCTCTCTTATCCCTGTACTTCGGCAGATGCGCCCATTTGATCGCCAGCTTCTGTTTCGGTGACAGCTTCGTAATCGGTTCCATCTTCTTCTCCTAAAATTTCGTAGAGTTTTGATGCAGGATTGTTTCCTGCGGTCTGTTCCTTCTTCTCCTGCTGCATAGCTTTCTTCCGGAGTGCAAGCTCCTCACGCTGTACAGTTTCGCCTATGAGATCCTGAAGCTTATCCACGGCTTTTACATTGCCGTTCAGAGCTTCGCTGTAAAGGGCTTGTATGACCTCCATAGCGGCGTTATCATTCTCCTTGAAGAAAACCTTAGCCGCCTGTTTAAGGCTCTTATATGCCCGTCTGGACGCTCCTGAGGCTATACCGCCCTTTCTTGCAATTTCTCTTTGTTCGTCCTCTGTTCGTTTATTGAATGGGATCAGGTTTTCCTCATTTCTCAATTTCCTCCCTCCGATTTCTGGGTATAGAAAAACCGGACAGGTTTCCCTATCCGGTTTACAGTTTTCGATAATATTATTATAGCACATCAGGACTGTATCAAACAAGGTCATTTTTTATGAGCTGCATTGCCTTCCTGTGCATCCGTTTTGATGTAGGCTCAGATATGTACATCTTCGCATTCAC
>JAZNOB010000135.1:0-2069 GCA_045580565.1 Ruminococcus sp. | reverse complement strand
TTGTATATACGCAGGTAAGCGCCGTCCTTGCCGCCGTCCTGTGCATGACCGAGAGTGAATACAACGCTGTCGATGTTTTCAGCATTCCAGCTGATCCCGCAGGTATTGTAGTATCCATCGTCGGAGAGGACTAACCCCTGAGTGTAGGTGTTTTCGCCCATATCAAAGCTGACAAGAGAATTTGTGCCGTCATACACAGTAACTCTTTCGCCGATATTGTCAAAGGCGGAATTCAGGAAACCTGCGGTATCCTCATAGGTGACATTATTTGTTGAAAGCTCCTCAGAATCGCCGTTTATATACACATTACCCATACAGTAGCAGGCGTCGTTCCAGCCGCTGTTTGCAGGGTCTGCAATCTCGAATCGTACTATAGAAGCGTCAGCAGTGTCAATGGTTATATCCTGAACTGGCATTGTGTAGGTGCACTCGAAGCTTTCGATGAGAACATTATCATGATAAACCTTCAGAGAAGCACCGTCAGTACCGGCGTTGTCCAGATGACCAAGCGTAAAGGAAATACTGTCCACATTTTCTGTGTTGAAGCTTACAGCGCAGGTGTCATAGTATCCCTCATCAGAGAGAACGAAGCCCTGAGTATACGTCCTGCCCATCATGACGAACTGGTTATAGCTCTTGCTGCCGTCATATGCAGTGACTTTCGCTTCGATATTATCAAAGGCTGAGTTTATAAACGCAGCTGCATTTTCATATGCTACATCATCTGTAACAAGAGCCTCGGAATCGCCGTTAATATAGACGTTACCCATACAGTAGCAGGCATCATTCCAGCCGCTGTTTGCAGGATCGTCAAGCTCGAATCTTATCATGGAGGAATCTGATGTATCAATAGTTACATCCTGAACGGGCATTGTGTAGCAGCACTCAATGCTTTCCACCAGAGTGTTGTCGTGGTATACGTTCAGGGAAGCGCCGTCAATGCCTGAGTTATCCAGATGACCCAGTGTAAAGGATATGCTGTCAATATTTTCGGTATTGAAGCTCATACCGCAGGTGTCGTAATATCCTTCGTCGGAGAGAACGAAGCCTTGAGTATATGTCCTGCCCATCATGACGAACTGGTTATAGCCCTTGCTGCCGTCATAGACAGCGACTTTTTCGCCACGGTTGTCGAAGGCTGAATTCATGAAGTCTGCGGCGTTTTCATACAACGGAGAGTCCTCGGTGATTCCGGAGCTGTCCCCGTCAAGGTATATGTTGCCCATAGCATAGCAGGCGTCATTATAGCCGCTGTTTGCAGGGTCAGCCAGCTCGAATGTGATAGACGCTGCGTTGTACGTGGTGACAGTATGTTCCTCAACAGGCATTTTATATGTGCATTCAAGAGTCTCAACAAGTGTGTCATCCAGATAGATATTAAGGTTTGCTCCGTCAATGCCGGAATTGTCGATATGACCCAGAGAGAATGATACAGAGGTAAGCCCCTCAGCGCTGAAGCTGATGCTGCACTTGTCATAGTATCCCTCGTCTGAAAGGACCAGTCCCTGAGAATATTCCTTGCCCATCATTGTGAATGTATTGGCGCTGTCGCTTCCGTCGTATACAGTTACTTTTTCGGCAGATATGGCTGAATCAAGGAAGGCAGCCTCGTCGGATATATCCGCAGAAACGGGGAAATATCCGGAACTGAGCATACATACAGTGCCGCTTATAGCTACGGCAGCAGTTTTCTTAAAGATGTTATGTTTCATAAGGCGATTTCTCCTTTCGATATACAGTTTTATATTTATTATACCATATAAATCCACAATATTCTACTATAATTTATTAATGTAATACAATGGGCGAAAAGAACGGCAGACCTGAGCCTGCCGTTCCTGATAAATGATATTACAGCTTATTCTCTGAGAGAAGCACCAAGCTCACCCAGAGCCTTCAGTACACGCTTCATAGCAGCGTCTGCCTGCTCATCGTTGAGTGTGCCTTCATGTGAACGCATACTGATGGAGAATGAAACGCTCTTCATACCCTCAGCGATCTGCTGACCCTTGTAAACGTCAAAGAGAGTAACCTTTTCGAGGATCTTGCCTACAGCGTTCTTAATAGCC
>JAZNOB010000134.1:0-8594 GCA_045580565.1 Ruminococcus sp. | reverse complement strand
GCATAGGTCAGCAGCAGCTTGCGTTCCAGAAGCTAAAGGAAAAGCTTACTGTAATGGGTGTATTTGATCCGGCGGCTAAAAGAAGTCTGCCTGCTTATCCGAAGAAGATCGGCGTTGTGACATCTGCGACTGGTGCGGCTGTACATGACGTAATGGAAGTCATTGGAAGACGATATCCCATAGGTATTCTTGAAATATTTCCGGCACAGGTTCAGGGAGATGCAGCCCCTGCTTCCATAGCAAGGGCGATCGTGAAGGCTGAAGCAGCCGGATGTGATGTGCTTATTGTAGGCCGTGGCGGCGGTTCGGCTGAGGATCTCAGCGCCTTCAATACAGAGCAAGTAGTCATGGCAGTGTATAACTGTACTGTACCTGTAATATCAGCGGTAGGTCATGAAACTGATGTAACTCTCGCGGATGCAGCAGCAGATCTTCGTGCACCAACGCCATCAGCGGCAGCTGAACAGGCTGTACCTTCAATCGAGGAGATGAGACAGCTTCTCTTTGCAAAGACAAGACAGTTACAGCAGTCATTTTCGATATATATGGAGCAGCGTGAAAGCCGTCTCCAGCGACTAAAAGAAAAGCTGAAGGCTCAGTCTCCGGAGCAGAGACAGCTCCTTGCTGAACAGCAGCTCAGTGCGGTGCGTCAGAGACTTGACAAGGCTATTGAGACAAATCTTCAGTGGAGTGAAGGCATTCTCCAGAAGGAGCTTGTAAGGCTTGACACGCTCAGTCCGCTGAAGATCCTGTCAAGAGGGTATTCTCTTGTTTATAAGGAGGATGAACTCCTAAGAGACTCAGCTTCAGCCGAGACAGGCGATGAGCTGGATGTAGTTCTGAGCCGTGGGCGGCTCCGTGTAAAAGTATTAAACCGAAAGGATGATAGGGATGACATTTGAAGAAAATCTCAGTGCTCTTTCAGATATAACAAAAAAGCTTGAAGAGGGAAAGCTAACTCTTGAAGAATCAGTAGAGCTTTACCAGAAGGGCGTAAGCCTTTCTGTTGAATGTACAAAGCAGCTTGAAAAGGCAAAGATTAAGATAAACGAGCATCCGGAAGAGGAGGCAGCTATATGAATACCGCAAATACAGTGCAGATGAAAAAGGATATCGACGCTATTGAAACTGCCCTCAGAGGCTATCTTCCTTATGAGGAAGCTGTAAAGCCGCAGGTTAAGGTTATTGACGCAATGCGCTATTCCCTTGAGGCAGGCGGCAAGCGCATAAGACCTGTGCTTGTGCTGGAATTCTGCCGTATGTGCGGCGGTGATGCAAATTCGGCTATTGCACCGGCAGCGGCACTTGAGATGATACATACGTTTTCGCTGATACATGATGACCTGCCGGCTATGGATGATGATGATTACCGCAGAGGAAGAAAATCCTGCCATAAGGAATTTAACGAGGCAACTGCTATTCTTGCAGGTGATGCACTTTCCATCCATGCCTTTTCTGTGATTGCTGAGGATAAAAGACTTACAGCAGAGCAGAAGGTAAGGCTGATGCAGGTACTGGGAGAAATGTCAGGCTACAAGGGCATGATCGGCGGACAGATCATTGATATGGAAAACGAGCAGCGCAGTGATGTTGACGAGGAGAATCTCCGTGCAATGTGTGCTGGAAAGACAGGCGCACTTATAAGATGTGCGTGTACTATGGGCTGTATCGCTGCCGGCGCTGATGAAAAGATAATCGCTCTTGCTGACAGATACGGAGCGTGCGTAGGTCTTGCATTCCAGATCGTTGACGATATACTTGATGTTACAAGTACTACAGAGGTTCTCGGGAAGCCTGTAGGAAGCGATGAAGAATCCGGCAAGACTACCTTTGCAACTCTTTTAGGTCTCGACAAGGCACAGGCTCTTGCAAAGGAGCTTACAGATGAAGCTATCGGAATACTGGGACAGTTTGAGAATAATGAATTTCTGACAGAACTTACGCACGATCTTCTGGTGCGAATAAAATAAGGGGAAAGCGGCAGTCGGGCTGCCGTAAACATAGAATATGAAAACCACAGTAGTAAAAAAGTCTTCATCAAAGGACGCAGGTATGCTTGATACACTGCATTTTCCTGAAGATGTAAAGAAGCTGAGTCCTAAGCAGTGTGATAAGCTATGTCAGGAGATACGAACAAGGCTTATTTCCACTGTATCAAAGACCGGCGGACATCTTGCGTCCAATCTGGGCGTAGTGGAGCTGACAGTGGCTCTCCACAGAATATTTGACTCACCTAAGGATCAGTTTGTCTGGGACGTAGGTCACCAGTGCTATACACATAAGCTTCTAACAGGAAGAAATGACAGTTTCGATAAGCTTCGGCAGGAAGGAGGCATTTCCGGCTTTCCGAAGCCCTCTGAATCTGAGCATGATTCTTTTATAAGCGGTCACAGCAGTACTGCTATATCTGTAGCGGCAGGCATTGCAGAGGCAAACCGTCTGAGAGGAAACAAGAACTATACCATCGCAGTTGTAGGTGACGGTGCAATGACCGGCGGTCTTGCATATGAGGGACTTAATAATGCAGGAAAGGTAAGGGACAATCGCCTTATCGTCATACTCAATGACAATGAAATGTCTATTTCAAAAAACGTCGGTGCAGTTGCAAAGTACCTTTCCTCTATCAGAGGAACTGAAAACTATGTCAAAGCCAAGAAGCGTGTTGAGAAGAAGCTTACAAGCAGCGCTCTCGGTATTCCGGTAGCGAAATTCATCAAGAACTCAAAGGATGTTCTCCGTGAAACCGTACTCGGCAATTCCACAATGTTCGAGGATCTGGGATTTGTATATCTGGGACCTGTTGACGGTCATAATGTAGAGGAGCTTGACGAGGTCCTTCTGGCAGCGAAAAGCTACGGATGTCCTGTACTTATCCATGTAAATACTGTAAAGGGCAGAGGATATCTTCCGTCTGAGAATAACCCCGGGGAATATCATGGTGTTTCAAGATTCAATATAGAGACAGGCAATCCTGAAGCTGCCTGCAGTGATACATTTTCCGATGTGTTTGGTAAGCATCTTGTACAGACAGCGAGAAAGGATCTTACAGTCTGCGCTATTACTGCGGCCATGGAGCATGGAACAGGTCTGCACCACTTTGCAAGAGCCTTTCCAAGAAGATATTACGATGTAGGCATCGCTGAGCAGCACGCTGTTACCTTTGCAGCTTCTCTTTCAAAACAAGGACTTCTGCCGGTATTTGCGGTGTATTCGTCCTTCCTTCAGCGTGCCTACGACCAGATCATGCACGACGCTTCCATAAGCGATTCACATATAGTTTTAGGAATAGACCGTGCCGGAGTAGTAGGCGAGGACGGCGAGACTCACCACGGTATGTTTGATGTGGCATTTCTTTCGAGTATACCTAACACTACGATTTATGCGCCTTCATGCTATGAGGAGCTTCAGCTTTGCATGAATAAGGCAATGTATGAGGATACAGGTATTGCCTGCGTCCGTTATCCAAGAGGCTCTGACCACACTGTCTTTGACAAGACTGTTCTTAACTCTGACTACACTCATGTTGCTGGAAAGAGAACAGATACTCTTCTCATTTCCTACGGCAGGATATATGATAATATGTACAAGGCATGGAGAGCCGCTGAATCTGAGGGTATATTCTGCGATATGCTGAAACTTACAAAAATATTCCCTATAGAAGAAATGATAGTATCCATAGCTTGCTCTTATAAAAATATCGTTTTCTTTGAGGAGGCTTATGAGCAGGGCGGTATTTCTCAGCAGCTGGGTTCTCTGCTTATGGAGAATGGCTACAGCGGCAGGTACACCCGTATTACAGCTAAGGGCTTCATCCGTCAGGCGTCAATGGCTTCTCAGCTTCACCAGCTGGGACTCAGTGAGGAAGCTATGCTTGATACGATAAGGATGATTTCCGGAAAGGAAACGAATAATGGCGAGGCTTGATGCTGAACTTATTACAAGAGGATTTGCTCCCAGCCGTGCAAGAGCACAGGAGCTTATTTCCGGCGGGCAGATTTCCGTTGAGGGAAAGGTCTGCACAAAGGCTTCAAAACAGGTTTGCTCTGATACCGCTATTACGATGGAGGGCGAAGGACTTCAGTATGTAGGCAGAGGCGGCCTGAAGCTTGAACGTGGTCTTGAGCTTGCAGGAGCTGACCTTACCGGATGCGTGTGTATGGATATCGGAGCGTCAACGGGAGGGTTTACCGACTGTATGCTTCAGAATGGTGCAGCCAAGGTTTACGCCGTTGACGTAGGTCACGGACAGCTTGCAGAAAGGCTCTGCTGTGACAGTCGTGTAGTGAATCTTGAGGGAACGGATATACGCATGATGGACGAGCACTGCATTCAAGAACCCATCGACTTTATTTCCGTGGATGTATCTTTTATCTCACTTAGACTCATTCTGCCAAGTGTGGTGAAATATCTGAGAAAAGGCGGCGGTGCTGTTCTGCTTATAAAGCCACAGTTTGAAGCCGGCAGAGAAAATATCGGCAAACACGGTCTTGTGAAATCTCAGAAGGCACACATTCAGGTGCTCAGCGGTATAATGCAGGAGCTTCAGCAAAATGGCTTGTCGCTCAAAGGCTTGTGCCCGTCACCTGTCAAGGGCGGCTCAGGCAACACCGAGTACCTTGCCTATATAGTAAATTCAGATGAACCGTCGAAGGCTGTTGATGTTATAGGCATAACAGCAGAGGCACTTTCCAGCAAATAACAGAAAAGGAGCGTCCGGAATGAAGGCTGTAATATTTCCGAATCTGCAAAAATTCAATGCCCTTTCATGCGCAAGAAGCGTCTGTGACGCTTTATATCAGAATGACTTTGAGGTTATTGGAGACCCGCAGCATCAGGCATTGTTTTATGATAAGACCTTTATGAAGTATATGCCCTTCGAACAGGCTGCAAAGGAAGCTGATTTTGCCTTTGCAATAGGCGGCGATGGTACCATACTGCGCTGCGCAAAGGCTCTGATAGGGTCAGACACGAAGCTTCTTGGCATAAACACAGGCAGACTGGGCTTTATGGCGTCTATGGAGCCAGACCAGCTTGCTGAAATATCAAGACTGAAAACAGGTGATTACCGTGTTTCTGAGCGAATGATGCTCTGCGGTGACCTTACAGATGAAAAGGGCTATGTTTTCCAGCATTTCAACGCCCTTAACGACATAGTTCTTGCAAGACAGTTTGCAAGAGTGATCGACTTTTCAGTGTACAGAAACGAGGTTCTGCTGGGACAGTACCGTGCAGACGGTGCAATATTCAGCACTCCTACAGGCTCTACAGCATATGCGCTGTCAGCCGGAGGCTCTGTAATCGAGCCGGAGTTTTCCTGCATAGGCTTTACCCTTGTATGCCCGCATTCTCTTGCATCACGTCCTATACTGTTTTCACCGGAAAGCAGGCTTTGCGTGAAGCTGTCAAACAGGGATGACGGCGAGGTGTACATTTCCTCAGACGGTGAAACTCCAGTACCGATGGACCTTCACCAGCAGCTGACTATCTATCGTTCGGAGCATACGATAAAGCTTGTAGACCTCAGCGGCAATACGTTTTTTGATTCCCTTAACCGTAAGATCACCCATTCTCTCAAGGGTACCGGCGGCACTGAAAGCGGAGGATATATATGAAAAAGGAAAGGCATGGAATAATTCTGCGTATTATAGCAGAAAATGAAGTGCGTACACAGGATGAGCTGCAAAAGCTTCTTCTGAAGCATGGAGTGCAGGTCACTCAGGCAACTCTTTCAAGAGATATGCACGAGCTGCGGCTCACTAAGCAACACGTAGGCGGAATCGTCCGCTATGTACGTCCTGACGCACCTGCTGCAATGGATGGAATTATACGTGAAGCTGTTCTGGATGCAGATTATGCAGGTCATATGGCAGTTATCCACTGCCGTCCCGGTATGGCTCAGGCAGCCTGTGCGGCGTTTGATGCAATGAAAAAAAGCGGTGTAGTAGGAACTATCGCCGGTGATGATACAATATTTGTCCTCATGCGTGAGGAAAGCGAGGCAGCAGCTCTTTCAGCTCAGTTCAGAGCAGATGCCTTTGGAGACACAAGTAAGAATTGAGGCATTTTCTATGTTGACTGAAATTTATATTGAAAATCTTGCGGTAATTGAAAAGGCGCAGATACCTTTTGGCAGAAGCTTCAATGTTTTTACAGGCGAAACCGGCGCAGGTAAGTCCATTCTTATCCACGGAATCAACGCTGTTCTGGGTCACCGTACATCGAAGGATATAGTCCGTACCGGATGCAGCAAGGCTGTTATATCGGCACTTTTCCAGGATCTAAGCGATGATGTGCGTGCTGTTATGGAGGAGCTTGGGATTGAAGCTGAGGATGAACTGCTTCTTACACGTGAAATATTTGCCGACGGCGGCAGCACTGCAAGGATCAACCATAAGACCTCTACAGTAGGCGCACTGAAGCGTCTGGGCGAGGTGCTCATAGACATCCACGGACAGCATGACACCCAGATACTCATGTCTTCTGATCGTCATATGGAGATGATCGACCGGTTTGGCGGTGATAACACACTTCTTAGTGCTTATCAGGAAAGCTTCCGTACTCTCCAGAAAAAAGCGAAGCGACTCAGTACTCTCGTGAAACAATCTCAGGAGCAGCAGTATAAGGCTGAGCAGATGAAGTCTCTCGTTGCAGATATTGATAAGCTTGGACTGAAAATGGGCGAGGAGGACGAGATCGCAGCACAGCTTGAACGCCTTGAGCAGTCTGAGAATCTAATAGCAGCCGTGCAGTCCGCAGCAGCTGCCCTTGACAACGACAGTGCAGCAAGTGCGGTTCAGCTTATACGTGATTCACAGCTTTCTCTTGATCGTCATCAGGAGCTGATTCCAGAGGCAGAGGGTTTATGCCAGAGACTTAAAGTCACTGAGCTTGAGCTGAGGGATATATCAGATACGCTCAGGCAGCTTGCAGAGTCTATGGAGCTTGACGAGGCAAGGCTTTCAAAACTTCAGACCAGAAGCAATGCCATAAGAGAACTTACCCGTGCATATGTGTGCACAGGTGACGAGCTTGTGGAAAGATGCGCAGAAGCTAAGGAATTTCTCATGAATATGCAGAACAACGCCGGAGAGATCGAGGAGCTGAGACGTGAAAAAGCAAGGCTTCTGACTGAGGTTTCCGAGCGTGCGAAGGCTCTTAGCCGTTTCAGAGCTGAGACCGCCAAGCGTTTTACTGAGTCAGTGGCAGAGCAGCTACAGTTTCTTGATATGCCCGGTGTACGCCTTGAGGTCGCTCACACAACAGGCAAGTTAACTCTTCAGGGCATGGACATTATGGAACTTATGATATCAGCAAACCGTGGTGAGGCTCTGAAGCCTCTGGCGAAAATTGCTTCGGGTGGTGAGCTTTCACGTATAATGCTCGCCCTGAAATGTGTTATTGCTGACAAGGACAGCATTCCCACAATGATATTTGACGAGATCGACACAGGTGTAAGCGGACGAGCTGCTCAGAAAATCGGCATAAAGCTTCATGAGCTTGGAAAGGTACGGCAGGTTCTCTGTGTAACACATCTGTCCCAGATAGGAATTATGGCTGAGCATCACCTGAAAATAGAGAAGAGACTTGAAAACGACAGAACCTCAACCAAGGTTTTCCCGCTGGATTTCGAGGGAAGAACTAATGAGATAGCCCGCATTATGGGCGGAGAGTCCCCAAGCAGGCTTATACTTGAAAGTGCAAGGGAAGAACTATTAAAGCATCATCCTCAGCTTGCCGGAGAGGAGAGTGCATCATGAGACTGGGATTCAGACGTGGACTTATACACGGTGTCCCGATAGCTCTTGGATACTTCTCCGTATCCTTCGGCTTCGGAATAATGGCTGTACGTGCTGGACTTTCTGTTCTTGAGGCAGTGTGCATTTCAATGACAAACCTTACCTCAGCAGGTCAGGCGGCAGGTGTTGCAATAATAGCAGCCTGCGGTACGTATATAGAGATGGCTGTAACTCAGCTGGTAATCAATATCCGCTATGCACTGATGGGACTTTCTCTTTCACAGAAGCTGGACAGCTCTTTCAACACAGGGCACAGACTGGCGGTATCATTTGGAATTACTGATGAGATTTTTGCAATGGCATCTGCTCAGCCCAGTAAGCTGACGCCCAGATATATGTACGGACTTATTATCATATCATTCCTCGGATGGAGCGGCGGAACGCTTCTCGGCGCAGCTGCCGGAAGCATACTTCCTGGTGCGATAACTGACGCAATGGGAATCGTGCTTTACGGAATGTTCCTTGCAATAATTATTCCTGAGGCGAAACGAAGCCGCAGTGTGCTTTTTGTTATAATTATAGCTGCGGCGTGCAGCTCTGTCCTTTACTATGCAGTTCCGTCTCTGAGCAGCGGATTTGCTGTAATCATAAGTGCAGTTATAGCAGCGGCAGCGGCAGCTGTGATTTTTCCTGTACCAGATGAGGAGGCGAGCAAGGCATGAGTATAGTCATTTACATAGCAGTCATGGCAGGAGTGACGTACCTTGTGCGAATGATTCCGTTCACTATGATGCGGAAGAAGATACAATCACGATTCCTCCGCAGCTTTCTTTACTATATTCCATATGCAGTACTCAG